>NZ_JBGWAB010000043.1:0-54356 GCF_041862025.1 Streptomyces sp. AB3(2024) | reverse complement strand
TCCCGGCCCTCCCGCGGCGCCGCCCCGGACCCCGCGCCCGGCCGCCGGCGGGCCGACCGCGCCCCGGTCCGGGCCGCACGGGACCGTCAGGCCACGCGGGGGCGGGCGGAGCCCGGACGGTGGGGGCGTGGGGTCGCCAGGAGGCCGCGGAGCGCCATGACCGTGCCGGCGGCCACCATCGTCGCGGCGACCGCCATCCCCAGCACCCCGTTCAGCGGCAGCACGATCCCGATCCCGCCGCCCAGCACCCACGCCACCTGCAACGCCGTCTCCGACCGCGCGAACGCCGACGTCCGCACCTCCTCCGGCACGTCCCGCTGGATCATCGCGTCCAGCGACAGCTTCGCCAGCGCCTGGCAGAACCCCGCCGTCCCGGCGAGCACCGCCATGAGCAGCCCGCTGAACAGCACCGCCGCCAGCACCGCCACCGTGAGCGTCACCGACAGCACCGCCGCGATGATGGCCTCCGGGGCCCGGGCCCGCAGCCACGCGCCCACGGCCGTCCCGGCCGCGTTGCCCACTCCCGCCGACACGCCGACGATCCCGAGCGATACCGCCGCGCTCTGCCCCGCCAGGGGGTGCTCGCGCAGCAGGAACGCCAGGAAGAAGATCAAGAACCCGGACAGGGCGCGCATCGCCGCGTTCGCCAGCAGCCCGCACAGCACCGGCCGGCTGACCGTCCGCAGCCCCGGACGCTTCGAGTGCGCCTCGTGGGTGGACAGCCGCGCCCGCCGCTCACCCTTCGCCTCGTCCACCTTGTGCGGCAGTTGGAACGCCGCGAACGTCCCCCACACGAAGATCGCGCAGGCCCCGTACAGCGGCCACGGCGGCCCGATCGCGTGCAGCCCGGCCGCCACCGGCGCGGCGGCGCCCGTCGCGAGCAGGCCGGCGAGAGTGACCCGGGAGTTCGCCTTGACGAGTGAGAACGTCGGCGGCAGCAGCCGCGGCACCACGGCGCTGCGCACGACCCCGTACGCCTTCGACGCGACGAGCACCCCCAGCGCCGCCGGGTACAGCTCCAGGCCGCCCGTGGCCACCGCGCCGGACATCATCACCGCCAGCAGGGCCCGCGCCAGCATCGCGCACGCCATCGCCGCCCGCCGCCCGTGCGGCAGCCGGTCCAGCAGCGGCCCGATCACGGGGGCCAGCAGGGTGAACGGGGCCATGGTGATGGCCAGGTACAGGGCCACCCGGCCGCGCGCCTCGTCCGTGGGAACGGAGAAGAACACCGTGGAGGCCAGCGCAACGGTGATCATCACATCGCCGGCGCCGTTGATGGCGTGCAGCTCGATCAGCCGGCCGAGGCCCGATTCACCCGCCCCGTGGGCGTGCGTGGCGCGCCGGATCCCCCGCGCCGTACCGGTGATGGGGAGGTGCAGGGCACGCCCGACGGCCCGGCCGGCCCGTCTGGCCGGTCCCGAGCCGTCGACGGACGACCGTACGGGTGCCACGTGGCCATAGTGCCCCACTCGGCCCTCCCGGAGCCGTCCCGGCGCGTCGCGGGCCACCGGGATGTCCGCGAATCGGACCTCGCATGTGGGCCGAAGGCTTCGGAGGAGGTAGCGTGCGTAGCGCGCCACCGGCGGTTGCTCTTGGCCGCGCGCCTCTTCGCGATCCCGCAGAATGGATCGCAGTGGGGTGCGCCCGAGGCCGATCGGGCGCGGACGTCGACGCGGCCCTCTGGTCCGCTCCGCCCGCGCTACGTACGGACGAGACCGACGGGTCGTTGTGGACGACAGTACGGACGGCGCACTCGTGAGACGGCGTAGGAGAGAACGAGACCTGTGAGTGCTGCGACGACGACGCGAAGCCGTACCCCGCGTACCCCTGACCGCCTGTGCGTCGAGGCGGTAGAACTCGCCCGCGCGGCGGCCGAGGAGGCCGCCTTCCCCGGCGTGGTGGGCGAGCACGTCTCCGCCTTCGCGGAGGGCGAGCGGGTCGTCACGCACTTCTTCGAGTGCGAGGAACCGGGCTACCGCGGCTGGCGCTGGGCCGTCACCGTGACCCGCGCCTCCCGCGCGAAGAACGTCACCCTCAACGAAACGGTGCTGCTGCCCGGCGAGGACGCCCTGCAGGCACCCGAGTGGGTGCCGTGGAGCGAGCGGCTGCGTCCGGGGGACATGGGCCCCGGCGACCTGCTCCCGACGGACGCGGACGACCTGCGGCTGGAGCCGGGCTACTCGGGCGAGGACGTCCCGCCGCCGAACGCGGTGGTCTCCACCGAGATGGCCGAACTGGTCGAGGCCGAGGACGCCGACGTCACCGACCGGGTGGTCGTCCCCGCGCGCGGCTCCATCACGGCCGTCGCCGAGGAACTGGGCATGCGGCGGGCGCGGGTGCTCTCGCGGTACGGGCTGCACAGCGCGGCCGACCGCTGGGACGAGTCCTTCGGCGCGAAGACCCCGATGGCGCAGGCGGCGCCCGCGTCGTGCGTCTCCTGCGGCTTCCTCGTCGCGATCGGCGGCTCGCTGGGCCAGGCCTTCGGGATCTGCGCGAACGAGTTCGGGCCGGCCGACGGCCGGCTGGTGTCCCTCTCCTACGGGTGCGGGGGCCATTCGGAGGCAGCCGTCATGCCGAAGCCGCTCCGGCCGGCGCCGCCGGTGCTCGACTCGATGGCGACGGACGAGTTCCCGCTGCGGCCCGCCGGCATCGGCTCGGTGCCGGAGGCGGACCTCCCGTCCGCCGACCTCGGCCACTCCTGACCCGTCCCCCGGACCCGTTCCCCGCGTACCCTCGGGGAATGGGGGAGACGGACGCTGACATGGTGGGGATGACCGGCCGGGTGACGGGGACCGTCGGGCCGGGCCTGGTCGGGGAGGTCATCGTGCGGATCCGGGGCGGGGCCGAGCACTTCCTCGCCCATCCGGCCCCGGGCGAGGGCCTGCTGACGGTCGGAACCCTCGTGACGGTCGTCGAGCACCTGCCGCCGCGCACGGTGTACGTGATGGCCGCCTATCCGGCCGGCTGAGCGCGGTACAGCTCCCGCGCGCGGGCGGTGTCGACGGGGCCGTCCAGCGACAGGAAGTGCTCCAGCTGCCAGGCCTGCGTACGCTCCGCCTGCCGGCTGGTGGTGGTCACCCACGGCGGATAGACCCGGAAGGCCCGCTTGCCCCCGGCGCCGTCCACCGAGACGATGCCCCGGCGGCGGAGCACGCCGACGGGCAGGACGAACTGGCCGAAGCCGTCACCGTCCCGGCTGCTGACCACGAAGAGGTCGACCGGGTCCGACACGTCGAAGGGCGCGATGGGTCCTCCGCCCGGGGACCTCTTCCACACGGTGACGAACTGGCCCGCCTTGGTGGGCGTCGTCCTGGCCGACCGGAAGCGGACGGCGAGGCCGTCCAGGGTGAACGCGCACGCGTCGTACGCGGCGCTCTCGGCCTCGGGGACCGGCGGCGAGCAGTCGAACCCGCAGGGACCGTAGAGGCGCTCCCGCGCCGCGAGCAGGTCTGAGGGGGGCCAGGAAGGATGCGCGGTCATCCGCCCACCCTGTCATGTCCACCGGCCGGCCGGGTCCGCGCCGTCCGTGCGTATCAAGATGGCGACAAGAATGATCCCGCCACTTCTCCGGCAGTCCGGCCGGGCGCAGACTCGCCCTCGTCGGTGTCGAACGGCACCGCGATAAGGGGGCGTTGCCGATGGCTATCGGCGTCGTGGCGGGAATCGTGCTCGCCGCAATCATTGCCTTGATCGGCCTGTTCAAGCTCATGTGGCGGGTGGCCGAACCGAACGAGGCACTCGTCATCTCCGGCTCCACGCACAAGACCGAGGGCATCGGCGAGGGCATGGGGTTCCGGATCGTCACCGGGCGCGGAACGCTGGTGCTGCCCGGGGTGCAGGCGGTCCGCAAGCTCTCGCTGGATCTGAACGAGACCCAGCTGAACGTGGACTGCGTCACCCACCAGGGCATCCCGCTGCGGGTGAAGGGCGTCGTGATCTTCAAGATCGGCGACGACATGGTGTCCATCGCCAACGCCGCGCGCCGCTTCCTGGACCAGCAGAAGATGATGCCCGAGCGGGTGCACATCGTCTTCGCGGGCCATCTGCGGTCCATCGTCGGCGGTCTGACGGTCGAGGACATGATCCGTGACCGGGAGAAGCTGACCGGGCAGACGCGGGCGGCCTGCGGGACCGAGATGGAGAAGCTGGGTCTGATCGTGGACTCGCTGCAGATCCACGAGATCGAGGACCCGACCGGCTACATCAAGAACCTGGCGATGCCGCACGCGGCCGCCGTGCAGCGGGACGCGCGCATCGCGCAGGCCGAGGCGAACCGGCTGGCGACCGAGGCCGAGCAGACGGCCTTCGCGCGGATGGCGGAGGCCACCCGCGACAGCGAGATCCTCCAGGCCGGCTACCAGGCCGAGCGGGACAAGGCGGCGGCCACGGCCCGCCAGGCGGGCCCGCTGTCGGAGGCCGCGGCCAAGCAGGAGGTCGTCGTCCAGGAGACCCGGGTCGCGGAGCTGGAGGCGCACCGGCGCGAGCAGCAGCTCCAGGCCGACGTGCGCAAGCCCGCGGACGCGGCGGCGTACCAGACGAGGACCCTCGCCGAGGCGGAGCGCGACGCCCGCATCTCGGCGGCGCAGGCCAAGGCGAAGGAGACGGAGCTGGCGGCGGCCGCCGAGGCGACCCGGGTGCGGACGGCCGCGTCCGCCGAGGCCCAGGCCACCGAGGCGCGGGGGCTCGCGGCGGCGACGGCGACGCGGGCGAGCGGTGAGGCGGAGGCGGCGGCCACCCAGGCCAAGGGCCTCGCGGCGGCGGAGTCGGCGCGGGCCAACGGTCTGGCGGCGGCGGAGGCGGCCAAGGCGAAGGGTCTCGCCGAGGCCGAGGCGATCAAGGCGCGGGCCGCCGCGCTGGCGGAGAACCAGGAGGCGGTGGTAGCGCAGCAGCTCGCCGAGAACTGGCCGGCGATCGTCGAGGCGGGCGCGGGAGCGTTCGGGAACGTCGAGCACATGGTGCTGCTCAACGGGGCCGAGGGGATGTCCGAGATGTTCGCGAAGGCCCTCACGATGGGCGGCGCGGGCCTGGGCATGGCCCGGCAGATGCTGGCCTCGATGGCCCAGCCGTCGCCGGAAGCCCCTGCCGTCACCCCCGTGAACGGCAAGGGCCCGCACCAGCAGATCCCGATCGACGACCGGGCCTGAGCCCGGCCCGGCCCCGGGCCGCGATGCCCGGGGCCCGTGGGGCCCGGCGGGCGGCCCCTGCCGGGTTGCCCCGGCGGCGGCCGGAAAACGAGCTTAGGGCGCGTTCGGGCACCGGCCCGTGCGCTGCGCGCAAGGATCGTTGACCTTGCGTGCAACACCCCTGCCGGGGGGCGCCAGGGGGCCCGCAGCGGGACCCGCCGGCCCGCCACGGACCCCTCGGCTCTCCTTTGGCAGCGGCAGCGGCAGCGGTAGCGGCTACCGCAGCCGTGCGGCCCGGCCCGTCCGGCGGAGTTCCGACGGGCTGGTCCCGTAGGCCTGGCGGAACGCGCGGCTGAAGACGGCCGCGCTGGTGAACCCCCAGCGGGCGGCGATCGCGTGGACGGGCCGCCCGGCCAGTGCGGGCCGCAGCAGGTCGGCGCGGCAGCCCGCCAGCCGGCGGCGCCGGATGGAGGCCGCGACCCCCTCCGGCCGCCCCTGGAACAGCAGGTGCAGTCGGCGCAGCGAGATGTGGTGGCGGGCGGCGACCATCCCGGGGGTGAGCTCCGGGTCGCCGAGGTTGTGCTCGATGAAGGCGTCGATCTGCCGCAGCAGCACCTCCTCGCGGGCCTCGGCGGGGAGGTCGTCGTACACGTCGAGGCGTTCGGCGAGGCAGGCCGCCGCGAGTCCCAGGGCGGCGGTGCCCAGGTGGGACAGCTCCCGTTCCCCGCAGCCTTCCGCATGGGCGTCGACCGAGCCGAGGAACTGGGCCAGGACCGCGCCCGTGCCCCGGCCTGCCGGGATCCGCTGGGCGAGCAGCCGGTCCACCCGGTCGGGGCGCAGCGGCAGCGCGGTGCGGGGGATCTGCAGGACGACGGCGCGGACCAGGACGTCGTCCTCGCCGGGGGTGCCCGCCTCGTAGGGGTGGGAGGTGTCCCACAGCACCAGGTCGCCGTTGACCGGCCCCGAGCCGGCCCGGTGCTGGGTGATCCACACGGGGCCGCCGGTGACCAGGGCCAGCTGGTACTGCTCGGGGTCGCCCTGGCGGATGTGGCCCGGGGTGCGGCGCGAGCGCAGCGGGGCGTAGTCGAAGGTGGAGACCTGGACTGGGCCCAGGTCCAGCACGGCGGCGTCGGCGCGGAAACCGCCGGGGTCCTCGCAGCGGATCGCGGTCGGCGCGGGGGAGCGCGCCACGACGTCCGTGAACCAGTCGAACCTGTCCGGCGGTGCCACGGCGGTCGAGGACATCGCCGCTCTCATTTCCGGTACCCCTCCCACCACGCCACGGCGGCCATGGACATGACCAGTCCCGTTCTGTGGGCAGGGACGCGGCCCGACTCCCGCCGGTTCCCCGCGCGTTCAGCTGCCGGACCGCCGCCTGAACAGCCGCTTTCCCCCGACGACCAGGGCCGTGGCGGCCGCCAGCACGAGCACGCCCTTGCCGTAGCCGCCGCCCTCGCCGGCCGGCCCGCCGTCCGCCCGGTTCCCGTTCCCGCCGCCCGGCGCACCGGAGGGGGCCGGACCGGAGGCGGAGGGGCCGCCCCCGGCGGCAGGCCCGGCCGGGGCCACCGCAACGGCCACCACCCTGCTGTTCGCGCCCTCCGCCCCGAACATCAGCGTCTTCCCGTCCGGGGTGTACGTCACCGACTCCGCCTGCCCCTGCCACGGCGCGTCCACCCGCTCGCCCCCGCCCTCGGGCCGGCCGTCCTTCCACGGGTAGGTACGGGCCGTGAAGTAGCCGCGCAGCGTCAGGTGCCCGCCGTCCGGCGAGAACGCCCCGTCCGTCACCCACGGCACGTCCGCGATCCGCCGGAAGACGTTGGGCCCGTCCGCCGACAGCCGCTCCGGACCCTCGTACAGGCCGCCCCGCTGCTCGTTCTTGCTGGCGATGTACGCCCGGCCCGTCACCGGATGCACCATCAGGGCCTCGGCGTTGCGCGGCCCGTCGGCGTACGTCACCGTGAACTGCTCGGCCTTGACGGTGGTGTCGCGCAGCTCCTTCGGCTCCGGGAAGCGGTAGATCCACACGTGGTCCCAGGTGCCGTCCCGGTTGTCCCCGATGTCCCCGACGTACAACTGCCCGTCGGGGCCGAGCGAGATGGCCTCGACGTCACGGGGGGTCCCGATGCCGCTCATCGTCACCCGGGCCACGGTCCGGCCCGTCGCCGAGTCCACCGCGTACACGTACGGGCCGTCGTCGCTGTCGTTGTGCGTCCAGTAGATGCCCGGGTGGATCCGGCTGGCCGCCAGCCCGCTCGACTCCGTGATCCGCGGATCGGTGATGGTGAACCCGGACGCACCGGGCCGGTCGTCCGCCGGGGCCGCCACGGCCGGGGCGGCGGCCCCCGCCAGCAGGGCCGCGCACAGGAGGGCTGCCGGGACGGCGGCGGCGGAGGGGAGGGCGGTCCGTACGGGCAACAGGCGCATCCCCCCAGCCTGCCAGCCCGCCGGGCGTGTCCGGCATCACAGGAGTACCTGTCGCGTGATCCGCGATGATGACCGGATGCGTTTCATGTTCGTCGGCGACTCCATGACCATCGGACGCGCCGGCGACTACACCTGGCGCTACCGGATGTGGCAGCACCTGACCGCCACCCTGGACGGCCCCTTCGAGATCGTCGGCCCGCGCACCGCGCTCTACGACGCCGCCACCGGTGCGGGCACCAGCCACGCCTACGCCGCCCCCGGCTTCCCCGCCGACGCCCGCCGCCACCTCGCCGGCTGGGGCGAGGGCTGGCAGCACATGGCCCCGCTCATCGGCCCCGCCGCCCACGAGGGCCGCGCCGACGTCCTGCTCGTCTCCCTCGGCCTGATCGACCTCGGCTTCTACACCAAGGCCGAGCAGACCGCCGCCAACGTACGCCTCTTCGTCGACGCGGCGCGCCGGCCGCGTCCCGGGATCCGCATGGTGTTCCTGCCCGTCATCCCGAACGTCCGCGCCCAGGAGGACCCGCCCTTCGCGGCGGAGGTCACCCGGTTCAACGAACTGCTCGCCAAGGCGGTCGCCGACCTCACCACCGACGCCTCGCCGATCCTGCTGGCCGCGCGCCCGCAGGCGTACGAGATCGCCCACGACACCTACGACGGCACCCACCCCAACGCCTCCGGAGAACACCGCCTGGCGGGCGAGTTCGCGGCCGTCCTGCACCAGGCCTGGGGCGTCGGCGGCCCCTACCGCCCCGCCCGCGAGCCGTAACACGCCGACACCGGCGGGGTCTTGCCTGGAGTGGACTCGAAGCAGTTGGCTTGGGGCCCATGAAGTACACGCAGCTCGGACGCACCGGACTCAAGGTCAGCCGACTCGTCCTCGGCACCATGAACTTCGGCCCCCAGACGGGCGAGGCACCCTGTGAGGACTATCCCGGCCGTGGCTGGTCCACCCCCGCGAAGAAAGGGAGGCACATGTCCCGCCATCAGGCGGGGGTAACTGGCGCACCCATGCGCCGCACAGGAAGGAGCCGCGCTCAGTGGCCATCCACTTCGGCACCGGCCGCCCTTGGGGCGGAGTCTCCTAGCACGAGTACAGGCGCATGGCCCGGGACTCCCGGCACCAGCTCGCCTACCGCGTCCACTTCGCCGCCCTCGGGTGGGCCGACTGCCAGGGCCACGCGAGCTTCGGTCCGGGGAAGTTGGCCGCCCTGCTGGGCAAGGAGAACCAGCCCCTGTCGGACCAGAGCGCGACCAATGCCGTCATCCGAGCGAAGCGGCTGGACCTCGTGTCACCCCGGTCAGGGGCCGCCTGCCTCGTTGTCCCTCCTCACCTCTTCCAGAAGAGGAGGGGTGCCCCGGTCCCGTGCCGCATCCACCAAGACCGATAGGCACCGCTCCCGCGTGTAGCGCACACACGCCTCACGTGTACCCGCAACGCCTCTGAGCTGCGGAAACGCACGCTTCCTCTCTTATCTGTTTGGCCTCACAGTGGGCCCCTGCCGGGGCCGACAACACAAAGCGTCATGCCGAGCAGCGGCGAAGGGGAGCGAGGCGCAGCAGCGCCCTCAGCGGCAGACGCAAGGGCGGCCGTCAGGCCGCCGTCGCCCGAGCCTGCTTCGACAGAACGGCCCCGCAGGGGCCCCAAAGACGAAGGCCAGGAAGCTACCCAGGTGGGGCGCTGCGCGCCCCAAAAGAGCGAAGCCGCGAAGGACAAGCTCAAAGGGCTGCACTCTTGTGCAGCCTCCTGACCACCGGCCGGATGGGGTGAGGCGGCTTGAACTGCATGTTCTTCGCAGTCGCCTCCCTTCGCCGCTGTCTGACGGCCTCTGGAACCGTGGCAGGAGCTCAGCGGCCAAGACGTGGCGGCCTGCCTTGTCAGCCTCAGGGGGTCATACCCCACCCCTTCGCCGCCGACCTGAACAGCTGTGTCGGTCAGCCGTTCTCGCCGTTGCTATGGAGGACGGCTTCGGCGATCTGACGTACGCGGTCGAGAGTGATGCCGGTGCGCTGCTCGACTGCGAGGGGGTGGTCGGTGGGTTCGAGCTCGATGTAGGGGCGCTGGCCGACCGGGCGGGTGTGAGCGTTCGTCTTCAGGTTGATGGTGCTGGGCGAGTAGATCGGAAGCTCGGTGGTCAGCCAGCCGAAGTACGGCTTCTCCGCTTCGCGCCCCGGCGTGTTCCACACGTCGGCAGCCTGGGAGAAGTTGTCCCGGCTGAGCGAAACCCAGACCCCCCACGAGAACACCTCATCGCTGCCGATGACCGGTATCTCGATCAGACCCCTGACGAAGTAGTGCTCGGCATTGATGACGCACTGGTCCGAGGAGAGCAGGCTGTCGGGCCGGCCCTCGAAGCTCTCGTCCCAGACGTCGGGAGCTGTGGTGCTGTAGCCCATCGGAAGCTCCGCGTGGTACTCGCCGCAGCATGAGCAGGTGTAACCGAGATCATTCGTCATGCGCGGGAGCCTAGCTTCGCCGCGAAGCACGGCTTCCCACGATGCGACCGTGGACTATCCCGTGCGCTCGACCCACGCGAAGGACGTGCACCAGCGGCGGAAACCTTGGTGTCCCGTGCGGCCTGTGTGGCTCATGCACTCGATGTCCACCGCTGCTCCGTCGTCCGAGGCTGGCGCCTGCCAGTCGCAGCGCAGGCACTCGGCCTCGAAGGTCACGTCCGTCCCCGGGTGACGGCTGATGCGGTGTTCCACGTACCGCAGGACCGAGCGCGTCATCACGGCCTCCGATCTCGGTGCGGGTGGTTACGGAGCTCTACGTCCGCATCGGTCACCGCCGACAGATCGCCCCGGCTCCGAGCCTCCTGCCGCTGCGCGGCCAAGGCGCTGCACACCCCACACTCGTCCGCCGGTTTCGGCGGCACGTTCGGCAGCGACAGGTGCATCGGCCCCGACATGGTCGTCTGCGCTCTGCTCATGGCGTACGCCTTCCAGGGATCACTTCTGCTCGACGGCACGTCATCGTTTCCCGGAGAAGCGACCGCTCCACAGCTTCATTCGCGTTGTGGACTAAAGATCAACGACGGCAGGTCGCGGACCACGAGGTGAGGTGCTCCCGGGCGCCATCCCCGAAGAGGGCCAGATCCTCGTAAACAGCGAACTCCTGAAGGTGGGCGCGTACGTCTCTCGGATCGCGCAGGACCAGGACGCCCGTGGACACTTCGACCGTCGCTATGCGGTCGTCATACACGGTGAAGGTGTTCAGCGGGGCCGGAGCCGTCGCCGGACCGAGAGGGATGACGCCCAAGCGCAGGTTGGGGAGGTGCGTCAATGAGACCAGCCGGTCGATCTGCACGGCCAGCGCATCCGGCGGTACCAGCGGCCAGCGCACGGCCTGCTCGGTGAGGATGAACGTGAACCGCTTCGAGCGGTCGTAGAGGACCTCCTGTCGCTCCAGCTTCTTCGCCACGGCCTTCGAGTGGTCGCCGGGGATGTGCGCCAGGCTGGCGCGGATGTATTCGGGGGTCGAGAGCAGGCCGGTGATCATCGACAGGAGGAGGTACCGGAGATCGGTGCTGGCCGTCTCCAGGCCGGCGAGTTCGAACTGCTTCTTGTCCAGGCCCTTGCGCCGGAGTGACCGGGCGTCCTGCCAGTCGGTGTTCGCCGTGCGTGCCAGGGCAGAGACTTCCGCGACGAGCTCGGTCGGTGCGTCGATCGCTCTCAGGATCTGCTCTACGTCCACCAACGACGGCCGGACCTTGCCGTTCTCGATCCGGCTGATCTTGGACTGGGACATGTTGCAGCGCGCCGCGATCCGGGCTCCGGAGAGCCCAGACCGCTTGCGCAGGTCGCGGAGCTTGTCGGCCAGCTCCCGGCTGGACTGGCCCATCCGCTCAGGCTCGAACGTCACGCGCGTACGTACTCCAGGAACGGGACGGACGCTTCCACTGCGATGCGCTGGTACTCGATGAAGGGGGCGGGATCACCTTCGTACAGTTCGCGGGAGATCTGCCGTCCATCCTCCTCGTAGTGCATCAGCACGACCGTGGAGCGGTCGAACATCCAGAAGTCCTGGACGTCCGGCAGCGGGTTCGGCCGGTTGGTCACATCAAGGATGCGGATGTCTTCCCCGACAGGTGCCTGGTGTCGGTAGTACCGCTCGAACTCGAAGCGCAGGTAGTCCGAGAGCGGGCGGCACACGATATGCACGCGTCCGACGCGTCCCCCGGCAGCGGAGTGCCTGCGAATCAGAGCCGTCCAGGAGTCCTCGTAGGGCCCTTGGAACCGCGCACCGTTCCTGAAGGCGGCAAACTCCTCCGCCTCCTGCGGGACCAGGTACTGGGAGAGGGTCTCAAGCCGCCATGCCTCGCTCTTGAAGTCGCGGAACTTGGACTGCCACTCATCACCATCCAAGAGCACGTACGGCCTCCCTCAAGACGCTCTCAGGGATCTCGACGAGCCCCTCGCCGCCGGGCGGTGTGAAGGCATCGGACAGGTCTCCCTGCACGATGAAGGAGCCGGAGGCAGTGCGGTACACGTTGGGGCAGTCGCCCTGTCCGCATTCGCCGCTTCCGTTGCCGGTGAGTCGAGTCAGTTCCTCACGAGCCATGTGAACCCCCTGGTTCGCGGCCCTGGTCAGGGCCGGCCACCAAGACCGTACGGAGCGCAGTGGTCAGCCGTCTATGCATCAACGCGACTATGCGCGTTGTCGCATAAATCGAGGGCTGCGCGGGCCGCTCTTGCCTTGAGTGGACTCGAAGCAGTTGGCTTGGGTCCCATGAAGTACACGCAGCTCGGACGCACCGGACTCAAGGTCAGCCGACTCGTCCTCGGCACGATGAACTTCGGTCCGCAGACAGACGAACCGACCAGCCACGGAATCCTGGACGCCGCCCTCGACGCAGGTCTGAATTTCGTGGACACGGCCAACGTGTATGGGTGGGGTGAGAACAAGGGGCGCACCGAGGAGATCATCGGCACCTGGTTCGCCCAGGGCGGCGGGCGTCGCGACAAGACGGTGCTCGCCACCAAGGTCTACGGCTCGATGGCCCCCGAGGGCGCGGCGTGGCCCAACTACGACCGGCTCTCGGCCCTGAACATCCGCCGCGCCGTCGACGACAGCCTCAGGCGGCTGCGGACCGACCACATCGACGTCTACCAGTTCCACCACGTCGACCGGCAGACCCCCTTCGAGGAGATCTGGCAGGCCATCGAGGTCCTCGTCCAGCAGGGCAAGATCCTCTACGCGGGCTCCTCCAACTTCCCCGGCTGGAAGATCGCCCAGGCCAACGAGACCGCCGCCCGCACCGGGCGGCTCGGACTGGTCAGCGAGCAGTGCCTCTACAACCTCGCGGAGCGCCGCGCCGAGATGGAGGTCATCCCGGCCGCCGAGGCGTACGGGCTCGGCGTCATCCCCTGGTCCCCGCTGCACGGGGGCCTGCTGGGCGGCGCGATCCGCAAATCGGCCGAGTCCGGGCGCAGCGCCTCCGGCCGGTCGGCGGACGCGCTGGCGAACAGCTCGGTACGGGCGCAGGTGCAGGCGTACGAGGACCTGCTCGACAAGCACGGCCTGGAGCCCGGCGAGGTGGCCCTGGCCTGGCTGCTGACCCGGCCCGGCGTCACCGGACCGATCGTCGGTCCCCGTACCGACGAGCAGCTCGCCTCGGCGTTGCGGGCGGTGGAGCTGGAGCTCTCCGGGGAACTCCTCGCCTCCCTGGACGAGGTCTTCCCGGGGCCGGGGGCTTCGCCGGAGGCCTTCGCCTGGTAGCGGGTCGGCCGGGGGCGGCCGCCGGGCGGGTCCTACTGTCCGACGGCGGCCGCCACGGCGACGACGACGAACATCAGCACGAGCACACCGGCCATGACACGGTTTCTGGTCTTCGGGTCCACCCGTCGAGACTAACGCGACCGCCCCCGCACCCGGCGCCGGGGGCTGCGAGACTTTCGCCATGGTGGTGACCGTGGAAGACGTACGGCGGCTCGCGCTCGCGCTGCCGCGCACCGAGGAACACCTCGTCCGCGACCGGGTGAAGTTCCGGATCGGGCGCATCGTCTACCTCGCCCTTTCCCGGGACGAGAGCGAGCTCGGGTTCGCCTTCCCCAAGGAGGAGCGGGCCGCGCTGGTCGCGTCCGAGCCGGCGAAGTTCTCCCTGCCCGGCGCCGGTGACCTGCGCTACAACTGGGTGCACGCCCGGATGTCCGCCCTCGGCCACGGGGAGCTGGCCGAGCTGGTCACCGACGCCTGGCGGATGTGCGTACCGGCGAAGGTGGCCCGCGCCCACCTGGAGGACGGGCTGCCGCCCGCGCCCGGCCTCGACGGGCTGCGGGAGGCCGCCGCGGTCTTCGGAGCCTTCCCCGGCGTCGACCGCAGCTGGCTGGCGCTGACCGCGGACACCGCACCGGGCCTCGACCTGTCCCGGGCCGCGCACCGGACCGCCCTGCACCGCTGGCTCAACGCCTGGGGCTGCCGCATCCGCTACCCCCGGGACGGCGAGCCCGATCCGCTGGGGACCGGGCTCGACGCCTGGTGGGGCCGGCACAGCCTGCCCGGTGCCCCGCTCGCGGCCCTGGCCGACCGGGACGTCGCCCGGCTCGCGGCCGCGTACGGGGAGCTGGCCGCGCTCCCGCTCGGCCGCCGCGCCCTCGGGCCGACCGCCGCCGCCAAGGCCCTGTTCGCGCTGCGGCCGCGCACCGTGATGCCCTGGGACGCGGCGATCGCGTCCCGCATGCACGGCGCGCGGGACGCCGCCGCCTTCGACCGGCACCTGCGCACCGGCCGGGCCTGGGCGCGGGCCGCGCTCGCCGAGAGCGGCCTGGACGAGGACGCGCTGACCGCCTGGCTGGGCCGGCCCGGACTCCCGCTGGCCAAGGTCCTCGACGAGTACCTGTACGTCACCCTCAGCCACGGGGGCGGCGGCGCCCCCGACGGGGCGGCCGGGCGCGCTCAGCCGCCCGCGGGGACCAGCGCGGGCTCCTCGGCGATCCGGGCCGGCCGGGGCCGGGCCAGCGCGACGTAGCTCGACGTGCGCAGCGCCACCGACACGTCGAGCCGGCCCGCGTTGAACCAGATCTCCTCCTGCTCCAGCAGCTCCGGATCGACCACCACCTCCACCGACGGGTCGAAGCTCACCGGCATGATCGAACCGCTCGCGCAGCCCGTCAGCTCCTCGGCGACCGCGCGCACGGCGAAGGAGGCGTTCGTGCCCCCGTACGCGGCCCGCACCGCCTCCAGGTCGACGCGCCGGTGTCCCGGCACCACGGCGATGACGTAGCGGCGTCGTTTGCGTCCCAGCGCGACTCTGATGACCAGGCACTTGGCGGCCTCTTCGAGGCGGTGGCCGCGGATGAGGCTGGCGAGTTCGGTCTGGCCCTCCGGGGCGTGGTGGAGCAGCCGGTAGTCGGCCCCTCCGTCGCCCAGGAGGTCGAGCAGGTGGGTGTAGCTGTCCGCGATCGCGGTCGCAGAGGTCACAACGGTCCTTTCCGGAAACTTCGTTGGCGGTGACTCAGCGGTCGCGCAGCTCCAGGGTGCAGCACTTGACGCTGCCGCCCGCCTTGAGGAGCTCGGAGAGGTCGACCCCGATCGGCTCGAAGCCGCGCTCGCTGAGCTGGGCCCGCAGACCGGTCGCCGCCTCCGGCAGCAGCACGTGGCGGCCGTCGGAGAAGGCGTTCAGCCCGAAGACCGCGGCGTCCTCGGCGGTGGCGAGGATCGCCCGGGGGAACATCGTGCGGAGCACGGACCGACTGCCCTCGGAGAAGGCGGCCGGGTAGTACATGACCTCGTCGTCGCAGAGCACGGCCAGCGCCGTGTCCAGGTGGTAGAACTCCGGGTCGACGAGGGTCAGGCTCGTCACCGGCAGGCCGAAGAACTCCTGGGCCTCGGCGTGCGAGCGCGGATCGGTGCGGAAGCCGGTGCCGGCCAGCAGCCGGCGGCCGACGGTGAGGATGTCGCCCTCGCCCTCGTTGATGAACTCGGGCCACAGCACCTCGCGGTAGCCCCGGCGCTCGAACCAGTCGAGGTACGCCGGACCCTCCGCGGTGCGCTGCGCGTGCCGGAAGCGGGCCCCGTAGACCTTGCCGTCGACCACGGTGGCGCCGTTGGCGGCGAACACCATGTCGGGGAGGCCGCCGACCGGGTCGATCTCCTCCACGAGGTGGCCGAGGTACAGGTCGCGCAGCCGCTCCCACTGGCGCAGGGCGAGGGCGGTGTCGGTGCGGTGCTCCGGGTGCATCCAGGGGTTGATCGAGTACGTGACGTCGTAGTGCTGGGGACGGCACATCAGCAGCCTCCGCCGGGTGGCGACGCGGGAGGGGGCCGGGAGGGTGGCGGCGGGCTCGGTGAACGGCACGGGGACTCCTTCAAGGGTGACTGGAGGGGCCGGGCCGCCCACGGGATGGGGTGGGCGGCCGTCATCGGGGCACGGTGCGTCAGCGGGCGGAGGCGGGCGGGTACTCGGCGTGAGCATGCCGGGATCGCCTCTACTGCTCCTTTTTCACCGGAATACGGATTCCGGGCCCCGAAGTCCGGGCCACCGGAACGTGAACCGTCCCGGAACCCTGTCCCTCACGGGGCGGGGGCGGGGGCGGGGGCGGGGAGCCGCGGGCCGGCTCAGCCCGTCAGGGGCCAGGCCTCGACGACCTCGTACCGGGGCTGCTCACCGGGGACACCGCTGGTGGGGAGGTTGCTGCGGACGAGGCTGAGGGTGTCGACCTGCCAGGGCGTGCCCTCGAAGCCCGCGAGCGCGTCGAGGAACGGCCGCAGGTCGGCGGCGCCCCGACTGCGGGCGAGGGTGAGGTGGGGGGTGTAGCGGCGGTGCTGCTCCATCGGGATCCCGGCCCGCCGGGCGGCGGCGTCGGCCCGCTCGGCGAGCAGCCGCAGGGCGTCGAGGCCGCCGGCGGCTCCGGCCCACAGGGCGTGGTCGCCGAAGTGGCCCGCGCCGTGCAGGCGCAGCGCGAAGGGTTCGGTACGGGTGGCCGCGCGGGCCAGGCGGGCGTGCAGGTCGGGGAGGAGCCGGTCGGGGACCTCGCCCAGGAAGGCGAGCGTGAAGTGCCAGCCCGTCTCGGCGGTCCACCGCAGCCCCTCCCCGCGGGGCACCCCGGCGAGCGCGGCCCGCAGCTCCTCGACGGCTCCGTCGGACGGCAACACGGCGGCGAACAGCCTCATGCCCCGACGATATCCCCGCCCGCCCCGCCTCCGCCCCGATCCCGGCCCCGCCGTGCCGGGCCCGCCGTGCCGGGCCCGCGCCGGGCCGGGTCCGGCCCCCGGGGCGGGGGCCGGGCCCGGGAGCACCCGTCGAGCCCCGGCCAGGGGAAGGGCTACGCCGCCGTGACCAGTGCGCGGGCGCGGTCGGTGCGGGCGGCGGGGACGAAGGCGATCCCGTGGCGGTTCACGCTCAGGCGGAGGTTGCCGACCCGGGAGAGGACCACCGCGACGCCGATCGCCGCCGCGAGCGAGACCAGGCCACCGGCGGCCATGCCGAGGCGGGCTCCGTAGGTGTCGGTGATCCACCCCACGAGCGGCGCCCCGACCGGGGTGCCGCCGGTGAAGACCATCATGAACAGCGCCATGACCCGCCCCCGCATCTCGGGGTCGGTGGCCATCTGGACGCTGGAGTTGGCCACCACGTTCACGGTCAGGCCGAAAATCCCGACGGGCACCAGCAGCACCGCGAACAGCCAGAAGGACGGTGCGAACGCCGTCACCAGCAGCAGGGCGGAGAAGAGGACCGCGGCCGTCACCAGCACCCGCAGCCGCGCCCGCCCCCGGCGTGCGGCCAGCAGGGCGCCGACCAGGGAGCCCGCCGCGATCAGGGTGTTGAACAGCCCGTACGTGCCGGCGTCGCCGTGGAAGACGTCGCCGACGAAGGCGGACAGCCAGATCGGGAAGTTGAACCCGAAGGTGCCGATGAAGCCGACCAGCACGATCGGCCAGATGAGCTCCGGCCGGCCCGCCACGTACCGCAGGCCCTCCCGCAGCTGGCCCTTCGCGCGCGGCTGCGGCGTGACGGGGTGCAGTTCGCGCGTCCGCATCATCAGCAGCCCCGCGATGGGCGCCGCGAAGGACAGCCCGTTCAGCAGGAAGGCCCAGCCGGAGCCGACGGCGGTGATCAGCACGCCGGCGATCGCCGGGCCGACCAGCCGCGCGGACTGGAAGTTGGCGGAGTTCAGGCTGACCGCGTTGGCGACCTGCGCGGGACCGACCATCTCGGAGACGAACGTCTGCCGGGCCGGGTTGTCGAGGACGGTGACCAGGCCGAGCAGGAAGGCCGCGAGGTAGACGTGCCACACCTGGACGTGCCCGGCCAGGGTGAGGACGGCGAGCGCGATGCCGGTCAGACCCATGGCGCCCTGGGTGGCCAGGAGCAGCGGCCGCTTGGGCAGCCGGTCGGCGAGAACGCCCCCGTAGAGGCCGAACACGAGCATCGGCAGGAACTGCAGGGCGATGGTGATGCCGACCGCGGAGGCCGAGCCGGTCAGGGAGAGGACCAGCCAGTCCTGGGCGATGCGCTGCATCCAGGTGCCCGTGTTCGAGACTGCCTGGCCGGCCGCGAAGAGCCGGTAGTTGCGGATCCGCAGCGAGCTGAACATGGAGTTCCTGCCCGCGGGAGCCGCGATAGAGGGGGTGGATGTGTGGCCGGGTGCGGAGTCTGCTCCGGTTCCCGTACTCAAAAGCGTTCGCCTCCTGGCGTCGTTCCTATAGGTGCGCGAGCTTCTCCAGGACGGGTGCGGCCTCGCGGAGCTTGGCCCATTCGTCCTCGGTGAGCTCGGCCGCGAGCCCGGCCAGGAAGGCGTTGCGCTTGCGACGGCTCTCTTCGAGCATCGCCTCGGCCTCCTCGGTCTGGCTGACCACCTTCTGGCGGCGGTCCTCGGGGTGCGGCTCCAGCCTGACCAGTCCCTTGGCCTCCAGCAGGGCGACGATGCGGGTCATCGACGGGGGCTGGACGTGCTCGCGCCGGGCCAGCTCACCGGGGGTGGCCTGGCCGCAGCGGGCGAGGGTGCCGAGGACCGACATCTCGGTCGGGCTCAGCGATTCGTCGACGCGCTGGTGCTTCAGGCGCCGGCCCAGCCGCATGACGGCGGAGCGGAGGTCGTTCACGGCGGCAGCATCGTCGCCATGGGAGAGGTCAGGCATGTACTTAGAATAACTCATTACTTTTCCTAAGGAAAACCGGGTGGGGGTCGTCACTCGTACGGGTGAGTGGGCGGCGGAAAACGACACGCGTCCGGGCCGTCTGGCCCGACCCTTTCGGGCATGGGGACACATGTGCTGAGCATGCGCATAGACGGGGAGCTGCTGGAGCGGCTCCGGAACCATGCCGCCAAACGCGGAATGAGCGTCCAGGACTATGTCGTCCGGACGCTCATTCGCGATGACTTCGACGAGCGGTTCAAGACCGCGGTCGACGAGACGGAGAAGTTCTACGGTCTGACGTGACCGCGAGCCGCTCCGGGCGGCTACGTGAGGCCGAGGGCCGGCATCGCGTAGTAGAAGACGAACACCGCCGAGACGACGTACATGGCGGCCGGGACCTCGCGACCCCGGCCGGTCGCCAGGCGCAGCACGCTGAAGCTGATGAAGCTGATGCCGATGCCGTTGGTGATCGAGTAGGTGAAGGCCATCATCACCATGGCCAGGAAGGCCGGGACGGCGATGGTGAAGTCGTTCCAGTCGATGTCCCTGACCGAGCCGGCCAGGATCAGGAAGCCGACCGCCACGAGGGCGGGGGTGGCGGCCTGCGAGGGCACCATGGTGGCCAGCGGGGTCAGGAAGAGCGAGACGGTGAAGAGGCCGCCGGTCACGATGTTCGCCAGACCGGTGCGGGCGCCCTCGCCGACGCCCGCGGTGGACTCCACGAAGCAGGTGGTGGCGGAGGAGGAGGTCGCGCCGCCTGCGGCGACGGCCAGGCCGTCCACCAGCAGGACCCGGTTGATGCCGGGGAAGGTGCCGTCCGGCTGCGTCAGCTTGGCCTCGTCGCCGACGCCGAGGATCGTGCCCATCGCGTCGAAGAAGCAGGACAGCAGCACGGTGAAGACGAAGAGCACGCCGGTCAGCACGCCGACCTTGCCGAAGCCGCCGAACAGGCTCACCTGGCCGACGAGGCCGAAGTCGGGCGCGGCCACCGGGTTGCCGGGCCACTGCGGCACGGTCAGGCCCCAGGCCAGGTCCGGCAGGTCGGCGAGCAGCTCTACGGCGACCGCGATCAGGGTCATGACCACGATGGAGATGAGGATCGCGCCGGGCGTCTTGCGGATCAGCAGCGTGAGCGTGAGCAGCACGCCGACCACGAAGATCAGGACCGGCCAGCCGTGCAGGTGGCCGTTGCTGCCGAGCTGGAGCGGGACGGTGGTGTGCGCGGCGTCCGGGATGCGGGTGACGAAGCCGGAGTCGACCAGGCCGATCATCATGATGAACAGGCCGATGCCGATCGCGATGCCCTTGCGCAGCCCCAGCGGGACCGCGTTCATGACCCGCTCGCGCAGGCCGGTGGCGACCAGCAGCATCACCACGAAGCCCGCCAGGACCACCATGCCCATGGCGTCGGGCCAGCTCATCCGCGGGGCGAGCTGGAGGGCGACGACGGTGTTGACGCCGAGGCCGGCCGCGAGGGCGATCGGGACGTTGCCGATCACGCCCATGAGGAGGGTGGTGAAGGCCGCCGTCAGCACGGTGGCCGTGACGAGCTGGCCGCTGTCGAGCTGGTGGCCGTACATGTCCTTCGCGCTGCCCAGGATGATCGGGTTCAGCACGATGATGTAGGCCATCGCGAAGAAGGTCGCGAAGCCGCCCCGGAACTCCCGGGCCACGGTCGAACCGCGCTCCGAGATCTTGAAGTAGCGGTCGAGGCGGGTGGTGGGGGCCGCGGCGGGTGCCGAGGTGCTCATGCGGTCCTCAAACGGGTTGATTGGGTGGTTCATACGAACGAAACCGGCCGTAGGCAAACCGTTTCAGTATGAACACATGAACGAGGGGCAGTCCATCTCCGCGCGTAGACCCCAAATCCGGCCACCTAGACTGGTCTCCATGGCGAAGTGGACTGCTCAGCACGAGGCGCCCGAGCCCCTTGAGGGCCCGGTGGTCGCCACCATCACCGGCGGCACGATCCTCTGGTTCGCCATGTTCCTCGTCCAGCTGCCCTTCTACGGGTGGTTCGCGGACCAGGACCTGCTCTGGTGGGTGTGGACCTGCGCGGCCGGCGGCGGGCTCGGCCTCATCGGCATCTGGTACGTCCGCGGCCGCGATGCCGCCCTCAAGCGCCACGCCGCCGAGCAGGCGGCCGCTGCCGCCCAGGGTCCCGGCCCGGACCCCGCGTCCCCCGGCGCTCCCGGCACGCCCGGCTCCGGGCGGTAGGGCCCGGACGCCGGCCCCGGACGCCGGCCCCGGCGCGGGCCCCCGCCCCCGCGCGGGCCTCCACCCCGACCCCGACCCCGACCCCGACCCCGACCCCGACCCCGACCCCGACCCCGACCAGGGGACGATTCCACTCATCCTGAAGTCGGATCTTCCGACTTCTCGGCGGGTGAACCGTCCCGACGCCTATTACCGTCGAAAGCATGACGCAGCGGGCGAAGATCGACCATGACGGGCCGGAGCGCTCCGGCGCCGGCCCCGCCATCGACGCGGGGGCCGAGCTGGATCCCGTCCACCCGGTGAAGCCCCCCGCCCCCCGTTTCAAGCCGGGCGGCCTCCTCACCGCCGAGGTCGCCGAACGGGTCGCCCGCGGCGACGTCAACGACGTGCCCGTCCGATCCTCCCGCTCCACGGCCGAGATCGTCCGCGCCAACGTCTTCACCCGCTTCAACGCCATCATCGGCGTCCTCTGGGTGATCATGCTCATCGTCGCGCCCATCCAGGACAGCCTCTTCGGTTTCGTGATCGTCGCGAACACCGGCATCGGCATCATCCAGGAAATGCGTGCCAAGAAGACCCTCGACGGGCTGGCCGTCATCGGCGAGGCCAAACCGAGCGTCCGCCGGGACGGCGCCACCGTGGAGATCTCCACCTCCGAGATCGTCCTCGACGACGTCATCGAACTCGGCCCCGGCGACAAGGTCGTCGTCGACGGGACCGTCGGCGAGGCCGACGGACTGGAGATCGACGAGTCCCTGCTCACCGGCGAGGCCGACCCCGTCCTCAAGAAGCCCGGCGACCAGGTCATGTCCGGGTCCTTCGTCGTCGCCGGGGGCGGCGCCTTCACCGCCACCAAGGTCGGCCGTGAGGCCTACGCCGCCCAGCTGGCCGAAGAGGCCTCCCGCTTCACCCTCGTCCACTCCGAGCTGCGCAGCGGCATTTCCACCATCCTCAAGTACGTCACCTGGATGATGATTCCGACCTCGATCGGCCTGATCGTCAGCCAGCTCGTCGTCAAGCAGAACAACATCAAGGACGCCATCGCCCGCACCGTCGGCGGCATCGTCCCGATGATCCCCGAGGGGCTCGTCCTCCTCACCTCCGTCGCCTTCGCCGTCGGCGTCATCCGGCTCGGCCGCAAGCAGTGCCTCGTCCAGGAGCTGCCCGCCATCGAGGGCCTCGCCCGCGTCGACGTCGTCTGCCTCGACAAGACCGGCACCCTCACCGAGGGCGGCATGGACGTCACCGAGCTGCGCCCCCTCGGCGGCGCGGACCAGGCCTACGTCAGGAAGGTGCTGGGCGCCCTCGGCGAGTCCGACCCGCGCCCCAACGCCAGCCTCCAGGCCATCATCGACGCCTACCCCGACAGCGCCGAGTGGCGCTGTACCGAGTCCCTGCCCTTCTCCTCCGCCCGCAAGTACAGCGGCGCCAGCTTCAGCGAGGGCGACGGCGAGAACAACACCTGGCTGCTCGGCGCCCCCGATGTGCTGCTGCCCGCCGGGGATCCGGCACTGGAGGAGATCGAGGGCCTCAACGAGCAGGGCCTGCGGGTCCTCCTGCTGGCCCGTTCGGCCCGCGAGCTCGACGACGCCGCCGTGGCCACCGGCAGCAGGCCCACCGCCCTCGTCGTCCTCGAACAGCGGCTGCGCCCCGACGCCGCCGACACCCTGCGCTACTTCGCGGAGCAGGAGGTCAAGGCCAAGGTCATCTCCGGCGACAACGCGGTCTCCGTCGGCGCGGTCGCCGGGAAGCTCGGGCTGCCGGGCGCGCAGAACACCGTCGACGCCCGCAAGCTGCCCGCCGAACGCGAGGGGATGGCCGCCGTCCTCGACGAGAACGCCGTCTTCGGCCGCGTCACCCCGCAGCAGAAGCGGGAGATGGTCGCCGCCCTCCAGTCCAAGGGCCACACGGTCGCCATGACCGGCGACGGGGTCAACGACGTCCTCGCCCTCAAGGACGCCGACATCGGCGTCTCGATGGGCTCGGGCTCGGAGGCCACCCGCGCCGTCGCGCAGATCGTCCTCCTCAACAACAGCTTCTCCACCCTGCCCTCGGTGGTCGCCGAGGGGCGCCGCGTCATCGGCAACATCACGCGCGTCGCGACCCTCTTCCTCACCAAGACGGTCTACTCGGTCCTCCTGGCCGTCCTGGTGGTCTGCTCCCAGGTCGAGTACCCCTTCCTGCCCCGCCACCTGACCCTGCTGTCCACGCTCACCATCGGCATCCCCGCCTTCTTCCTGGCCCTGGCGCCGAACACGGAACGCGCGAAGCCGCACTTCGTGAAGCGGGTCATGCGGTACGCGATCCCCGGCGGGGCGATCGCGGCCGTCGCCACCTTCGTCACCTACCTGCTCGCCCGCGCCCACTACAGCGGCCCGGACGCCCTCCAGGCCGAGACCAGCGCGGCGACGCTGACCCTGTTCCTCACCTCGATGTGGGTCCTGGCGATCATCGCCCGCCCGTACACCTGGTGGCGGGTGGCGCTGGTCGGCGCGATGGGCGGGGCCTTCCTGATCGTCCTCGTCGTGCCGTGGCTCCAGGAGTTCTTCCAGCTCAAGCTGGTGGGCGTCACGATGCCGTGGATCGCGGTGGCGATCGCGGCGGGCGCGGCCTTCGCGATCGAATGCGTCTTCCGCTGGGTCACCCGGAAGTTCCCCGCCTGACCCGTCCGGCCTCCGGGCGGGCCAGGCGGGGAGTGCCTAGTCGAACCAGCGGTCGCGGGCCAGTTCCGCCGTGCGGGACGGGTCCTCCAGGAGGGCCGCCACCTCGAAGCGGCGGGGCCACTGGCCCGCGGACCAGGCGAGGCCGGCCGCCACGCCCTCCAGGGTGGCCGCGTGGAGGGTGCCGTCCGGGGTGCGGCGCCAGTCCAGTTCCGTGCCGCCGGCGATCAGTTCCTCGTGCTCGACGTACGTCGGCGGCGTGGCCGGGCCCAGGAGGACCCGTACGGCCTGCGGCACCTCGTGCTCCTCGCCCGGGGTGGTCACCTCCGCCGGGACGGTGTCCGAGAGGCGGCGCACCTGGAGGAGCTCCGCCAGGTCGGCCGCGCGGGACGGGGCGACCGGCAGGAGCGGCAGGCCCCCGGTGAGGGGGAGCAGGTCCGGGGCGTCGGCGACGAGGGCGTCGGCCGCGTCCACCACGACCACCTCGCCGTCGACCACCGCCCGCAGCTCGTCGGGCAGGGTGACCTGCTCGGGGTCCAGGTCGGCCAGGGCCCCGTAGAGGCCGTGCAGCTGGCGGCCGGTCACCTCGCGGTCCGGGTCGGCGAGGCGGGACAGGAGCTCGGCGGCGCCGCCGGGCTCGTCCAGCAGCGCGGTCACCGTGGTGCGTACGCCGAGGGCGCGCAGCACCTGCTCGTCCTCGAAACCGCTGGCGTCGGCCGGGGTGTAGAGCCCCTCCAGGAGCGGGTCGCCGCCGGCGGCGCGCAGTCCTGCGGGGCGGCGGCCGTCGAGCACGGGGTGGTCGCGCAGCCACCAGGCGGTGTACGGGCGCACGGACTGCGTGGTGCCGTCCGGGAGCAGGATCCGCACCGGCTGGGTCAGGGCGTCGCGCAGCGGGGGCTGCGCGAGCATCGCCAGGGCCCGGGGCCACTGGTCGTCGTCGACGAGGTCCAGGTCGCGGACGGCGATCAGCTCGGTGGCCACCGGGGGCACCGGGGTCTCGGGCAGCTGGTCGAGGAGGTCCTCGCACCACACGTCGACCGCGTCGAGCAGCCCCGCGTCGTCCGGCTCGGCGAAGTCCCCGTCGCGGGGCTCCAGTTCGTCGGGGTCCAGGACCACGTCGGTGGCGCGGACCAGCTGGAAGACGGTCAGCACGCCGCAGGCGGCCAGCACGTCGGCGTCCCAGCGCTCGGCGAGTTCGGCGTCCAGGTACGGGATCTCGTCCTCGCGCAGGACGGAGGCCAGCGGGCTGCCGGCGAGGAGGAGTTCACCGGCCGGGGTCGGTTCGCCGTCCTCGTCGGGCAGGGCCAGCGCGCCCAGCCAGGGCTCGTCGCCGGGAGCCAGGGCGCAGTCGCGGACCAGGGTGAGGACCACCTCGGCCAGTTCGTCGGCGTCCAGGGCGTCGGAGTCCTCGTCCCAGATCTCGCCGGCGTCCAGGGAGCCCGCCACGGCGGCCCGGACCTGCGGGGTCGTCAGGACGGCGCGGGCGGTGGCGGGGAGGGCGCCGAGCTTCTCCAGCAGCGGGTGCGCGGCGTCCGGGTGGGCCACCTTCAGCCCCAGGCGGGCCAGGGACGCGGGGGTGTCGGCGTAGGGCAGCAGGACGTGGCGCGGGCCGATCGTGGTGCGGCCGTCGGCGAGGGGGACGGGCAGGCCGGACAGCCGGTCGGGGTCCACCCCGGCGAGGGTGTCGTACAGGCGGTGCCACCAGTCCGGGGTGCGCTCGATGCCGGCGATCCGCTCGATGGCGTCGCCGAGCGGCAGCCGGCCCACGCCCAGGGTGCGCAGCTCGGGGCGCCGCTCCAGGCCGGCGGGGAGCAGGGTCGGGAGCACCTCGGCGAGGACCCGTACGGTGTCGGCGCCCGCGCCCTCGACGACCTCGGCCTCGAAGGGGCGCAGCCGGGTCAGCTCCTCGGAGGGGGCGGCCGGGGCGAGGAAGGCGGTGCGGGGCAGGCGGGTGAGGACGGCGGCGCGCAGGGCCCCGTCGAGTTCGCCCTTGCCGAGCGGGCCGGGCACCAGGTCGACCAGGCCGGTGCCCACCGGGTCCCAGGCGCCGAGGAGTTCGGCGTACGCGTCCGCCGCGCGCGCGACGAGGAAGTCGGTCAGCGGCCCCGGCGCGGGGTGGCGGCGGGCGGTGTCCAGCGGCAGGGAGGCGATGAGCAGGGCGGGGATGCCGAGCGGTTCGTCGGTGGGGGTCGGCGCGTGGACGACGGGGGCGGTGCGGGGGCGTTCTGGCGCGCCGTCGGCGTCCACGGGCACGGCCCAGGTGACGGTCCAGACGGGCCGCAGCCGCTCCTCCACGGGCCGGTCGGCGAGGAGTTCCCGCTCGATGGGGCCGCTGTGGCAGACGGTGCGCCAGCGGTGGGTGCCGGAGGCGGAGTCCTCGATGACGGTGTACGGGCCCTCGGTGCGCCGGTACAGGGTGCGGGCACCGTCGGCGGGGGTCTCGACGACGATCTCGCGCAGTCCGGGCAGGGTCAGGAGCAGGGCGTCGTCGACGCCGGAGAGCAGCCGCTGCGCGAGGTCCTCGGCGGCGCTGTCGCGCAGCGGGAGGACGACGACGGTGTCGTAGCCCTCGGGGGCGGTGCCCTCGGCGGGCAGCGGCAGGCGCAGCAGGGGGACGTGCCCGTCGCGGCGGCGCAGTTCGTCGCCGAGTCCGGGGCTGAACGCGGAGGCCTCGCGGGCCATTTCGCGGGCTTCGGCCAGGGACCAGCGCACGCCCCCGTGGCGGCCGAGGACGGCCGGTTCGTCGGAGACGGCGAGGACGGCGGCGAAGCCGACGCCGAAGCGGCCGACGGAGTCCCGGGCCTCCTCGCGCTTGGCGGAGGCGCGCAGGGTGCTGAGCGACTCCACGCCCGTCGCGTCCAGCGGGGCGCCGGTGTTGGCGGCGGCGAGCACGGCGGGGCCGTCGGGTCCGGCGGGGTGCAGGGTGAGCCGCAGCCGGCCGGGGACCCGGGCGCGGGCCGCGGCGTCGGCGGCGTTCTGGGCCAGTTCGACTACGAGCCGGTCGCGGTAGCCGCCGAGCGCCAGGTCCTCCTCGGCGTTGGCGTCCTCACGGAAACGGGCCGGGCCCGCGCCCCACGCGTCGAGCACCGAGCGCCGCAGCCGGGCCGTGCTGAAAGGGTCCATGCCGCTCTGGGCCGCCGTCACTCGCACGTTCACGCCGCTGCCTCCAAGATGTGCCGGTCCTGGGAACCTCCTGCCCCGGACGCCTGAAGGTATCGCGTGCGGGGGCACCCCCTACGCCGTGCCCGTCAGGTGGGCGAACACGACGACGTTGGAGTCCCCGTGGCGGTCGGCGGACGGGGGCGGGCTCAGCCACGGCCGGTCTTGGTCCCGGCGGTGGCGGCGGGGGTGGCGGCGGTGGCGGGGGCCTGGCCGGTGTTCACGGAGCCCTTGGGCTTCTGGTGCTCGGCGGGGCGCAGCGGCTTGAGGTTCGGGTCGACGTGCGGCTTCACGGGGGTGGTCGCGGCTTCGGTGGAGAACTTCACCGTGTCGAACTTCGTGCCGCCCGCGAAGGCGTCGACGCCGTAGTAGCCGGTCGTGACGTCGTTCGCGACGGTCGCGGTGCCGGTGAAGGCGCCCTTGCCGTCGCCCTTGAGGCCGACGTGGCCGCCGGCGAAGGCGCGCGAGGAGACGTACGCGTCCTTCGCGGAGGTCCTGACCGTGACGACGACCTTGTCGCCGGGACGGCCGAAGTCCTTGGAGAGCCGGACGGTGGACGGCGCCGGGGTGGGCTTCGGGGTGGCCGCGCCGACCTTGAGCTGCGCGGTGGCCCGGATGTTCGCGCCGTCGGGGCCGGTGCCGGTGAGGGAGACGCCGTAGGAGCCGTCCTTGACGCGGGCGACGGTGGCGGAGGCCGTCCAGCCGCTCTTGCCCTCGGTGACCCGTACGTCGTCCAGGGCGGCGGAGGAGATGGCGAACCGGGACCCGGCCGGGGCGAGGACGCTGAAGGCGATCGCGTCGCCGGGCTTGACGGCGGAGGGGAGGTCCATGCCGACGACGGCCGCGGGGGTGGTCGCGGTCGCCGAGGGGGCGGGAGCCGTCGGGGCGGTGGCCGCGAAGGCGGATGCGGTGCTGCCGAGGGCCAGTGCGGAAGCGAGGGCGACGGCGGGGATGGCGAGTGCCTTGAGCATGGGGTGTCCTCCTGAACGGACCGGGGTCTTTCCCGGCACACCAGACATGAGGGACATCCAGGTCATTCGGTTGCGGCCGCGCTCCGGGCCCGGCGGGCCCCCTGTCGAAGGTCCCGCGAGGCGAACCCGCAGGCTGCGGGGCAGACGCGGAGGATCTGTTTGCTGCCCCTTTGCCCCGATTTTCGGGACCAAAGTCCCGTTGGCGTACAGCGCCCGCCCTCCGCCCCGCCCCCGGAACGCCGGAGCCCCCGGCGACACGTGGTCGCCGGGGGCTCCGGATGCCGGTCAGGCCCGGCCGCGCCGGGTCAGAGCTGCTCGATCACGTAGTCGATGCACGCGGTCAGCGCCTGCACGTCCGCCGGGTCGATCGCCGGGAACATCGCGATGCGGAGCTGGTTGCGGCCCAGCTTGCGGTACGGCTCGGTGTCCACGATCCCGTTGGCGCGCAGCACCTTGGCGATCGCCGCCGCGTCGATGTCGTCCGAGAAGTCGATCGTGCCGATGACGGCCGAACGCTTGTCGGCGTCCTGCACGAAGGGGGTGGCGTACTTCGACGCCTCCGCCCAGCCGTACAGGTTGCGCGCGCTGGCCGCCGTACGGCCGGTCGTGAACTCCAGGCCGCCCTGGGAGTTCATCCACCGCAGCTGCTGGTCCAGCAGGAACAGCGTGGACAGCGCCGGGGTGTTGTACGTCTGGTTCTTCAGCGAGTTGTCGATCGCCGTCGGCAGCGAGAAGAACTCCGGAATGTGCCGCCCGGACGCGTGGACGCGCGCCGCGCGCTCCAGGGCCGCCGGGGAGAACGCCGCCAGCCACAGGCCGCCCTCGGAGGCGAAGGACTTCTGCGGGGCGAAGTAGTAGACGTCGGTCTCGGTGATGTCCACCGGAAGACCACCGGCGCCCGAGGTCGCGTCCACCAGGACGAGGGACCCGGCATCGGCGCCCGCGACGCGCTTGATCGGCGCCGCCACACCCGTCGAGGTCTCGTTGTGGGTGTACGCGTACACGTCCACGCCCGCCTCGGCGACCGGCTCGGGGTGCGTGCCCGGCTCGGAGGAAATCACCGACGGCTCGTCCAGCCACGGCGCGAGCTTCGCGGCCTTGGCGAACTTCGAGGAGAACTCGCCGAAGGTGAGGTGCTGCGACTTCCGCTCGATGAGACCGGCGGTCGCGACGTCCCAGAAGGCGGTGGAGCCGCCGTTGCCCAGGATCACCTCGTAGCCCTCGGGGAGGGAGAAGAGGTCCCGGAGTCCCTGGCGCACCGAACCGACCAGGTTCTTGACCGGGGCCTGGCGGTGCGATGTTCCGAGCAGGGAGGTACCGGTGGCGGCGAGGGCGTCCAGCGCCTCGGTCCGCACCTTGGAGGGGCCCGCGCCGAAGCGTCCGTCGGCGGGCTTGATGTCAGCGGGAATCTGGATCTCAGCCACGAGCGGAGCGTATCGGGTCCCCGACCGACTGTCGGAGGCGCGTCCACCCGATGAGACGCACCCGCGCGGTGGCAGGCTGGGCGCCGTGACGTCACCCGGGGAACTCGAACGGACATTGCGGGCGAACCTGCGCGGGGAGGTGGACTTCGGGGCCGCCGCGCGGGCGCTCGCGACGATGGACGCCTCCAACTACCGGCGCGTCCCCGTCGGGGTCGTCGCCCCGCGCGACGCCGACGACGTGGCCGCCGCCCTCGCCCTGTGCGCGGAGGCCGGCGTGCCCGTCGTACCGCGCGGCGGCGGCACCTCCATCGCCGGACAGGCCACCGGCACGGGCGTCGTCCTCGACCTCACCCGGCACATGGACGCGCTGCTCGCCGTCGACCCCGCCGCCCGGACCGCCGTCGTCCAGCCCGGACTGGTCCTCGACCGGCTGCGCGACGCCGTCCGCCCCCACGGGCTGACCTTCGGACCCGACCCCTCCACCCACTCCCGCTGCACCCTCGGCGGGATGATCGGCAACAACGCCTGCGGCGCCCACTCGGTGGCCTGGGGCACCACCGCCGACAACGTCGCCGAACTCGCCGTCACCGCCTACGGGGGCACCGCGCACCGCCTCGCCCGCGGCTGGGCGGGCGCCCCGGCGGGCCTGCGGGAGCTCGTCGAGGGGAACCTCGCGGTGCTGCGCACGGGCATGGCCCACGGTTTCTCCCGCCGGATCTCCGGCTACGGCGGGCTGGACGCGCTGCTGCCCGAGCGGGGCACCGGCCTCGCCCGCGCCTTCTGCGGCAGCGAGGGCACCCTCGGCGTGGTCACCGAGGCGGTGGTCCGGCTCGTGGAGCTCCCGGCCGCGCCCGTGCTCGTCGTCCTCGGGTACGCCGACGAGGGCGCGGCGGCGGACGCGGCCGCCGGGCTGCTGCCCCACCGGCCGCTCACGGTCGAGGGCATGGCCGAGGACCTGGTCCGCGCCCCCGCCGGGCTCCCCCGGGGCGGCGCCTGGCTGTTCGTGGAGATGCCCGACGAGGGGGCCGCACGGGCCCTGCTGCGCGGCGCCGACGCCCTCGACGCGGCGCTCGTCACCGACCCGGCCGGGCAGCGGGCCCTGTGGCGGCTGCGCGAGGACGCGGCCGGCACGGCGACCCGGATGCCGGACGGCACCATGGCCTGGCCGGGCTGGGAGGACTGCGCGGTGCCGCCCGCGCGGCTGGGCGCGTACCTGAGGGAATTCCGGGCGCTGCTGGCGGCGTACGGGCTGCGCGGAAGCCCGTACGGGCACTTCGGGGAGGGCTGCGTCCACGTCCGCATCGACTTCGACCTGGTCACCCGGGAGGGCGTGGCCCGCTTCCGGACCTTCTCCGAGGAGCTCGCCGACCTGGTCGTGGCCCACGGCGGGTCCCTCTCGGGGGAGCACGGCGACGGCCAGGCGCGGGCGGAGCTGCTGCCGCGCATGTACGGGCCCGAGGTCATCGCGCTCTTCGCGGCGTACAAGGACGTGTGGGACCCGGCCGGCGGGATGAACCCCGGGATCCTGGTCCGCCCGGCCCGCCTCGACGAGAACCTCCGCTTCGCGGTGCTGCCCCGGACCCCCTTCGCCGGGGAGGTGGCCACCTGCGTCGGCGTCGCGAAGTGCCGCTCCACGGAGGTCCGCGGGGCGGGGGTGATGTGCCCCTCGTACCGGGCCACCGGCGAGGAGCGGCACTCCACGCGCGGCCGGGCCCGGCTCCTGCACGAGATGCTGGCCGGGGAGACGATCACCGGCGGGTGGCGCTCGCCGGAGGTCGCCGAGGCCCTCGACCTGTGCCTGGCCTGCAAGGGCTGCCGCAGCGACTGCCCGGTCGGCGTGGACGTCGCCGCGTACAAGGCGGAGTTCCTGCACCGCCACTGGGCGGGCCGGCTGCGGCCCGCCTCCCACTACCTGCTGGGCGGCCTGCCGGACTGGCTCCGCGTGATCACCGCCCTGCGCGCGACCCGGGCCGCGAACGCGGCCGCCCGCCGGATCCCGCTGCCGGGGCTGGCCCGGGAGCGGGCCCTGCCGCCGCTGGCGCCGGTGCCGTTCACCCGGTGGTGGCGCGGGCGGGGCCCCGCCGGGACGCCGTCGCCCGCCGGGACGGTGACCCTGTGGCCCGACACCTTCTCGGAGTACCTGGCCCCCGAGGCCGGCCGCGCGGCGGTCCGGGTCCTGGAGGCCGCGGGCCTCGCCGTCGCCGTCCCCGCCCGCCGCGTGTGCTGCGCACTGACGTACGTCTCCACCGGCCGCCTGGACCGGGCCCGTACGGTGCTGCGCCGCACCCTGGACGCCGTGGGGGAGGTACGGGGGCCCGTGCTGGTCCTCGAACCCAGCTGCGCGGCCGCCCTGCGCACCGATCTCCCGGCCCTGCTCCCCGACGACCCCCGCGCGCACCGGCTCGCGGCGGCCGTGCGCACCTTCGCGGAGACCCTGGAGGAGTACGCCCCGCACTGGAGCCCGCCCCGTCTGGACCGGCCCGTGGCCGGCCAGACCCACTGCCACCAGCACGCCGTCCTCGGCGACGCCGCCGACCGGCGGCTGCGCGAACGCGCGGGGCTGAGCGGGGAGCTCAGCGGCGGCTGCTGCGGCCTCGCGGGCAACTTCGGCTTCGAACCCGGCCACCACGCCGTCTCGGTGGCGTGCGCGCAGGAACAGCTGCTGCCGTCCCTGAGGGCGGCCGCCCCGGGCACGGCCGTCCTCGCCGACGGCTTCTCCTGCCGCACCCAGATCGCGCAGCTGTCCGCCGGCCACCGGGCCCGCCACCTGGCGGAGCTCCTGGCGGAGGCGCTGTGAGGGGGAACTGTGGGCGGGCGCGTCGTTAAGAGCGTGTGGCTGTAAGGCAAAACACGGAGGATTGGTCCTTACGTGCCCTTAGTCTGGATTCATGCCCGCAGCTTCCTCGTCCTCGACGGCCACCCCCGGAACCACCGCTTCCACCACGGCCCCCACGACCCCCGCCACCTTGGCCGCGCCGGCTTCGACGTCGGCCCCGGCCCCAGCCTCGGCCCGGAACCGGTTCGGCCCGGTCGCCCTGGTGGTCTCGGCCGGTGTAGCGGTGCAGTTCGGTGCGGCCCTCGCGGTCACCCTGATGCCGCGGGCGGGCGCCGCGGGCGTGGTCACCCTGCGCCTCGCCGCTGCCGCGCTGGTGCTGCTGGTGCTGTGCCGGCCGAAGCTGCGCGGCTACACCCGCTCGGACTGGGGCACGGTCGTCGCCTTCGGCGTGGCCATGGCGGGCATGAACGGCCTCTTCTACCAGTCCATCGACCGCATCCCGCTCGGCCCGGCCGTGACCCTGGAGGTCCTCGGCCCGCTGGCCCTCTCGGTGATCGTCTCCCGCCGCCTGGTGAACCTGCTGTGGGCGGGCCTCGCCCTCGCCGGCGTCGTCCTGCTGTCCGGGCACGGCGGGGGCGGCTTCGGCTTCGGCTCCCTCGACCCGGCCGGCGCGGCCTTCGCGGTCGGGGCCGGTGCGATGTGGGCCGCGTACATCGTCTTCAGCGCCCGCACCGGCCGCCGTTTCCCGCAGGCCGACGGCCTCGCCCTGGCGATGGCGGTGGCCGCCGTCATCTCGCTGCCGCTGGGCGTCGCGCAGGCGGGTTCCGCCCTGCTCGTGCCGAGCACCCTCGCCCTCGGGCTGGGCGTGGCGGTGCTGTCCTCCGTGCTCCCGTACACGCTGGAACTGCTCGCCCTGCGCCGGCTGCCCGCCCCGACCTTCGCGATCCTGATGAGCCTGGAGCCGGCCATCGCGGCGAGCGCCGGGCTGCTGGTGCTGGGGCAGGCGATGTCGGTGCTCGACGGCGTCGCGATCGCCCTGGTGATCGCCGCCAGCATGGGCGCGGTGCGTTCCCAGATCGGCAAGAAGGCGCGCGCGGCGCTGTAGGCGACGGCGACGTGCGGGGCGCCCGCCCGCCGGCCCGCCCGTGTCCGGATGTGACAGAGAGCCGTCATTGCGGCCGTCCGGCGGCCCCGTGACCATGGACGCATGTCCCCTTCCCACCGCGTCGTCATCGCGGTCTTCCCGGACGTCGACCTGCTCGACGTCACCGGACCGGCCGAGGTCTTCGCCCTGGCCAACTGGGAGAGCGGGGGCCGCGCGGGCTACGAGGTCCGGCTCGCGGCACCCGACGCCGGCCCGGTGCGCACGGCGGCCGGGGTGCGTCTGGTCGCCGATCTGACCTTCGGCGAGGTCGGGGCCGCCGTGGACACCCTGCTGGTGCCCGGCGCGGTGCGGACGGGCCCGGACGGGCCGGTGGCCCGGGTCGACGAGCACGTCGTCGAGTGGGTGAGGGCCACCGCACCGCACGCCCGCAGGATCGCCTCCGTGTGCGTGGGCGCGCACCTGCTCGCGGCGGCCGGGCTGCTGGACGGCCGCCGGGCGACCACGCACTGGTCCACCGCCGCCCAGCTCGCGGCCGAACACCCGCGGGTACGGGTCGACGCCGACCCGATCTTCATCCGGTCCGGCCGGGTGTGGACCGGGGCCGGCATCAGCGCCTGCATGGACCTCGCGCTCGCCCTGGTCGCCGAGGACCACGGCGAGGAGCTGGCGCTCGCGGTGGCCCGGCAGCTGGTGATGTACCTGCGCCGACAGGGTGGCCAGAGCCAGTTCAGCGTGCCGCTGAGCCGGCCCGCGGCGGCACGCAGGGACATCGACGAGCTGCGCCTGTTCATCACCGAGCACCTCGACGGGGAACTGTCGGCGGCCGCGCTGGCCGGGCGCATGTGCCTGAGCGAACGGCACTTCGCCCGGATCTTCCGGCAGGAGACCGGCACCAGTCCGGCCGCCTACGTGGAGGCCGCCCGGGTCGAGGCGGCCCGCAGGCTGCTGGAGACCACCGACGAGCCGCTGGAGCGGGTCGCGGCGGCCACCGGGATGGGCTCGGTGGAAACGCTGCACCGCGCCTTCCGCAAGCAGCTCGACATCACCCCGGCCTCGTACCGGCGCCGCTTCCGCACCGCCTCCTGACCACCCCCGGCAGGCGGGCCCCGTGGCTCCGCCATGCCTCCCCACCGAAAGGAACACCCCACCATGACCGCCTCCGTGAGCCTGCGCGACGTCATCGGCCTCGACAACACGCCGCCCCGCCTGGCCGAGAGCACCCTGGTCCTGATCGACTTCCAGAACACCTACCGCGGCGGCGTCATGGCCCTCGACGGCGCCGAGGCGGCCCTGGCCGCCGGGGCCCGGCTGCTCGCTGCCGCCCGCGCGGCAGGCAGGCCGGTCGTCCACGTCGCGGACGGCGGCTACGACCTCGCGTCCGAGGCCGGCTCCATCAGCGCCGAGGTGGCGCCGGCGGAGGGCGAGCCGGTCGTGGTCAAGCAGGTGCCGAACGCCTTCCACGCCACCGACCTGGAGAAGGTCCTGCGCGACCTGGGCGCCGGCCCCGACCTGGTGCTGGCCGGGTTCATGACGCACATGTGCGTCGCCTTCACCGCCCAGGGCGCCTTCAACCTGGGCTACCGGCCCACCGTCGTCGCCGAGGCGACCGCCACCCGCTCGCTGGCCGCGCCCGACGGCACGGTCGTCCCCGCCGCCGCCCTCCGGACGGCGGCCCTGACCACCATCGCCGACGTCTTCGGCGTCGTCGTCCCCACTGTCGCCGACCTCGCTCCCTGACCTGTACGGGGGTCAGGGCAGGGGCAGGTCCAGGAAGGACGGGGTGGGCTCGGGGGAGGTGAAGGCGAGGGTGGCGCGGGGGAGGTTGGCGTCCCCGTAGAAGGGGTCGCGGGCGGCCAGCACCAGCATCACGCGGTGGCCGGGCGGGACGTCGTAGGCCGTGGCCTGGAGGGCGATGTCCGCGCCGATCAGGCTGTCCGGGGCCGAGTGGAGGTCGCTGAACGGGGCGTGCGTGACCAGGTGCGCCGAGCCGTCGGGCGCCAGGTCCATCAGGTACGCCACGAACGTGGATCCGGGGTTGGCGGCGCGGTAGGTCACCCGGAGCCGGGGAGTGCCGCGCAGCCGGACGGTCTCCGGCAGCGGCGGGGAGGTCCAGACGGCGGCCACCGTACGGTCGACGGCGTCGGCCCGGTAGACCGCCGGCCGGCCGGCCAGCTCCGCGGATCCGGAGCGCACGACCTCGTCGGCGACCCGCACCGGGGTCTCCACCCCGCACACCACCCCGGCCGTCCAGCCCGGCTCGGGCGCTTCGGCGAGTTCCCCGCCGCCGGTGAGGTACAGGCGGCGGATGCGGCGGGTGAGGGAGTTCCAGGTGGGGTGGTGTTCCAGGGTGCGGGTCCACATCACCTCGCCGAGCACCTGTCCCTCGTCGGCGATGCCGTTGTCGACGTCCCGCAGGTGGTGGTCGAACCAGCGGTGGGCGTCGGTCCAGATCCGGTTCGGCAGGCCGAGCAGGCCGGTCGTCTCGCGGCCGGCGTGGTCGCCGACGGAGGCGTCGAGCCGCTTGGGGCCGGTGAGTTCGCCGAACACCTTCAGGGTCTGGTTGGCGGGGAAGAGGGTCTCGTGCCAGGCCAGGGAGAGGAAGACCGGCACCCGGCGGCGGTTGAGCTCCTTGAGGTGGGTGAAGGGCGAGCGCTGCTCCGCCCACCGCAGGTTCTCCTCCGCGTCCCGGCCTGCCAGGACGTTCTCCAGCACCCGCTCGGTCCGCCGGCCCAGCCGGGCGCGGGCCGCCGCCGCGTACAGGGCCTGGACGGCGGCGGCGCGGGCGGTGGAGTTCTCGTAGAGGACCTCCCCGAGGTCGCCCCAGGCGCCGAGCGCCGCGACCGCGTCCACCCGGGCGTCGTGCGCGGCGGCGAGCTGGGCGATGCCCGAGCCGTAGGAGTGGCCCAGGAAGCCGATCCGGGTGACGGGCCCGGCCGTGCGCTCCAGCAGGTGGTCCAGGGCGTGCCCGGCGTCGGCGACGTCGAGCGGCCCGGCGGCGTCCACCTGCCCCTCCGAGGCGGCGAACCCGCGGGTGCTGTAGGCGAGGACGTCGTAGCCGCGCGCCGCGAAGAGGCTCGCCTGGACGGCGTACGTGACCCAGCCCTGGTCCGTCCACGAGGCGGGTATCACCACCACCGGGCGCGGCCCGGATCCGGTGTGCCGCCAGAGCGCGGCGTCGAGCAGGTCTCCGCCCGCGCCGGCCACCTTGCCCCGGCTGAAGACGGCGACGGCCCGGACGGCCGCAACCTCGGCGGCGCGGGCGGGCGGCAGCCCGGCGGGATCGCCGCTCTCCAGGGCAGCGGCGAAGGCGCCGAGGGCCGTCACGTCGAGTTCGGGGTGGAGCGGTAAGGATGCTGCGTTCAAGGCGTTCATCCTCTTCGTCGATGGGCGTGGACGTGGTCGGATGCGGATGCGGATGCGGCTGCGCGAGTGGGCGGGCGGCGGAGCGTTCAGTATCGGCGCGCCGGACGGCGCTGTCCGGGGGCTTCCCGGCGGACGGCCGAAAGCCTCCCCGGCCGGGTGCGGGGGCGGCCGGGGGAGCGGGCGGGTGGCGCGGTCAATGCGTCAACTCGCTCTCACCCGAACGGGTTTGAGGGTGGTGGCGGGAACCGGACGGGCGCTGCAAAAATCATGCAAGCATGCTTGATTGTTTAAACGGAGGCTGCCAGGCTTCCCCTCACGTCGAGAGGGGAGCACACCGTGCCCGATCCGTCCGCCGCCGCCGTCTTCACCGATCTACGGGAGGAGGGCGATGAACTGGACTCCCTCGTGGGGGAGTTGCCCGCGTCCGGCTGGGCCGCTCCCACCCCCGCGAGCGGCTGGACCATCGCCCACCAGATCGCCCACCTGCACTGGACCGACCAGGCCGCGCTGCTCGCCCTCACCGACCCCGACGCCTTCGCGCGCAGGGTCGAAGAGGCCCTGAAGGCCCCCGACTCCTTCGTCGACGAGGGCGCCGAGGAAGGGGCCCTGCTGGCCCCCGCCGACCTCCTCGCCCGCTGGCGCGAGGGCCGCCGCGCGCTCGACGCGGCCCTCGCCGCCGCCTCGCCCGACACCCGCTTCCCCTGGTACGGGCCCCCGATGAAGGCCGCCTCCATGGCCAGCGCCCGCCTGATGGAGACCTGGGCGCACGGCCAGGACGTCGCCGACGCCCTCGGTGTCCGCCGCACTCCCGGCGCCCGGCTGCGGCACGTCGCCCGGATCGGCGTACGGGCCCGCGCCTACGCCTACGCCGTGCGCGGACTGCCCGTGCCCGAAGCGGAGGTACGGGTGGAACTCACCGCCCCGGACGGCCGCGAGGTGTGGGCGTACGGACCCGCCGACGCCCCGCAGCGCGTCACCGGCCCCGCCCTGGACTTCTGCCTGCTGGTCACCCAGCGCGCCCACCGCGCCGACCTCGCCCTCACCGCCACCGGCCCTGACGCCGACCGCTGGCTCGACATCGCCCAGGCCTTCGCCGGCCCCGCCGGCTCCGGCCGCGCCCCGCGGGAAGCCCGGTGAACCGCCGCCCGCTGCGCATCGGCAACGCCTCCGGCTTCTACGGGGACCGGCTCGGCGCCCTGCGCGAGATGCTGACCGGCGGCCCGCTGGACGTCCTGACCGGGGACTACCTGGCGGAGCTCACCATGCTGATCCTCGGCCGCGACCGCCTCAAGGACCCCGGCCTCGGCTACGCCAAGACCTTCCTGCGGCAACTGGAGGACTGCCTGGGCCTCGCGCACGAGAAGGGCGTACGGATCGTCACGAACGCCGGCGGACTCCACCCGGCCGCCCTCGCCGACGCCGTACGGGAACTGGCCGCCAAGGCGGGCGTCCCCGTCGCCGTGGCCCACGTCGAGGGCGACGACCTCATGCCCTACGAGGAGGGCGCGCTCACCGCCAACGCCTACCTCGGCGGCGCCGGGATCACCGCCTGCCTGCGGGCGGGCGCGGACGTGGTGGTCACGGGCCGGGTCACCGACGCGGCCCTGGTCAGCGGGCCCGCCGCCTGGTGGTTCGACTGGGCGCCGGACGCGTACGACCGGCTGGCCGGGGCGGTGGTCGCCGGGCACGTCCTGGAGTGCGGCACCCAGGCCACCGGCGGCAACTACTCCTTCTTCACGGCCCATGACGTGCGCCGCCCCGGTTTCCCGCTCGCGGAGGTCTCCGAGGACGGCTCGGCGGTCATCACGAAGCACCCCGGCACCGGTGGGGCCGTCACCCCCGGGACCGTGACCGCCCAGCTCCTCTACGAGACCCAGGGCCCCCGCTACCTCGGCCCCGATGTCACCGCCCGCCTGGACACCGTCCGCCTCGACCCCGACGGCCCGGACCGGGTGCGGATCAGCGGAGTCCTCGGAGAGCCCCCGCCGCCGACCCTCAAGGTGGGCGTCACCCGCATCGGCGGCTGGCGCAACGAGGTCGTCTTCGTCCTGACCGGCCTCGACGTCGAAGCCAAGGCCGCCCTGGTGAGGGAACAGCTGGCCGGTCCGCTCGCCGGGGTGGAGTCCGCCGACTGGACCCTGGCCCGGACCGACCACGAGGACGCCGCCACCGAGGAGACCGCCAGCGCCCTGCTGCGGCTGGTGGTCCGCGACCCGTCCCCCGACCGGGTCGGGCGCGCCCTGACCTCGTCGGCGGTCGAACTGGCCCTCGGCAGCTACCCCGGCTTCCACGTCACGGCCCCGCCGGGACCGGCCCAGCCGTACGGGGTGTTCACCTCGGCGGCGATCCCCGCCACCCGGGTACCGCACACGGCGGTCCTCCCGGACGGGACCCGGGTGCCGGTGAGTGGGCCCATTCCAGCCCCGCCGGTGTTTGAGGCGCGGGGGTCCGGGGGCGGAGCCCCCGCCGGGTCCGGGGCGGAGCCCCGGGACGGGGGTCCGGGGGCGCAGCCCCCGGTTCCGGGAAGGGGCGGGGTGGGGGAGAGCCCCGCAGGGCCCGCCGCCACCCCAGGGCCGACCACCCGCGCCCCCCTCGGGGCCGTGGCCGGGGCCCGCAGCGGCGACAAGGGCGGCGACGCCAACATCGGCGTCTGGGTCGGCAGCGACGCCGCCTGGGAGTGGCTGAGGGACACCCTCACCACCGACCGCCTCCGCACCCTGCTCCCCGAGACCGCCCCCCTCCCCGTCACCCGGCACGAGCTGCCGAACCTCCGCGCCCTCAACTTCACCGTCCCCGGCCTCCTCGGCGCCGGGGTCGCCTCCGGGCACCGCTTCGATCCCCAGGCCAAGGCCCTCGGGGAATGGCTGCGGGCCCGCCACCTCGACATCCCGACGCACCTCCTGCCGCCGCCCGCCCCGGAGGGGACCCGCCCATGACCCGTCTCGGCACCACCGTCGACCCCCGCTCCCCCGAGCACGCCCTGGCCCGTACCGAGGCCCTGGAACGGCTCGCCGCACTCGACGCCGAACACGCCAAGGCCCTGGCCGGCGGCGGCGAGAAGTACACCGCCCGCCACCGCGACCGCGGCAAGCTCCTGGCCCGCGAGCGCGTCGAGCTGCTCCTCGACCCCGACACCCCCTTCCTGGAGCTGTCCCCGCTCGCGGGGTGGGGCAGCGACTACCCGGTGGGCGCCTCGATGGTCACCGGCATCGGCACCGTCGAGGGCGTCGAGTGCCTGATCACCGCCAACGACCCGACGGTGCGCGGCGGCGCCAGCAACCCGTGGACCCTCAAGAAGGCTCTGCGCGCCAACGAGATCGCCCGCCTCAACCGGCTGCCCTGCATCAGCCTCGTGGAGTCCGGCGGCGCCGACCTGCCCTCCCAGAAGGAGATCTTCATCCCGGGCGGGGCCGTCTTCCGCGACCTGACCCGGCTCTCCGCGGAGGGCGTCCCGACCGTCGCGGTCGTCTTCGGCAACTCCACCGCCGGCGGCGCTTACATCCCCGGCATGTCGGACCACACCGTCATGATCAAAGACCGTTCGAAGGTGTTCCTCGGCGGCCCGCCGCTGGTCAAGATGGCCACCGGCGAGGAGAGCGACGACGAGTCCCTCGGCGGCGCCGACATGCACGCCCGCGTCTCCGGCCTCGCCGACCACTACGCCCTCGACGAGTACGACGCCATCCGCCAGGCCCGCCGCATCGTGGCCCGGCTCAACCACCGCAAGCCGTACGCCGATCCGCCGCGGGCCGCCGAACCCCTCCACGACCCGGAGGAGCTGCTCGGCATCGTCCCGCCGGACCTGAAGACCCCCTTCGACCCCCGCGAGGTCATCGCGCGCATCGTCGACGCCTCCGACTTCGACGAGTTCAAGCCCCTGTACGGCACCAGCCTGGTCACCGGCTGGGCCACCCTGCACGGCTACCCGGTCGGCATCCTCGCCAACGCCCAGGGGGTGCTGTTCAGCGCCGAGTCGCAGAAGGCCGCCCAGTTCATCCAGCTCGCCAACCAGCGCGACATCCCGCTGCTCTTCCTCCACAACACCACCGGCTACATGGTCGGCAAGGAATACGAGCAGGGCGGCATGGTCAAACACGGCTCGATGATGATCAACGCGGTCTCCAACTCCCGCGTCCCGCACCTGTCCGTCCTCATCGGCGCCAGCTACGGCGCCGGCCACTACGGCATGTGCGGACGCGCCTACGAGCCCCGCTTCCTCTTCGCCTGGCCCAGCGCCAAGTCGGCCGTCATGGGCCCCGCCCAGCTCGCCGGCGTGCTCTCGATCGTGTCCCGGCAGTCCGCCGCCGCCAAGGGGCTCCCCTACGACGAGGAACAGGACGCCGGGATGCGCGCCTTCGTCGAGGCCCAGATCGAATCCGAGTCCCTCCCCCTCTTCCTCTCCGGGCGGCTGTACGACGACGGGGTCATCGACCCGCGCGACACCCGCACCGTCCTCGGCCTGTGCCTCTCGGCCGTCCACAACGCCCCCGTCGAGGGCGTCCGTGGCGGCTTCGGCGTCTTCCGGATGTGAGCCCGCAGATGACCATCACCTCCCTCCTCGTCGCCAACCGGGGCGAGATCGCCGTCCGGATCTTCCGCACGGCCCGCGCCCTGGGCCTGGCCACCGTCGCCGTCCATTCCGACCCCGACGCGGACGCCCTGCACGTCCGCGACGCCGACGCGGCCGTCCGGCTGCCCGGCGCCGCCCCCGCCGACACCTACCTGCGCGCCGACCTGATCATCGAGGCCGCCCTCGCCGCGGGCGCCGACGCCGTCCACCCCGGCTACGGCTTCCTCTCCGAGAACGCCGACTTCGCCCGGCAGGTCGGCGCGGCCGGTCTGACCTGGATCGGTCCGCCGCCGGAAGCCATCGAGGCCATGGCCTCCAAGACCCGGGCCAAGGAGCTGATGCGCGCCGCCGGGGTGCCCCTCCTCGACCCCGTCGACCCGGCCGGCGCCACCCTCGCGGACCTCCCCCTGCTCCTCAAGGCCGCGGCGGGCGGCGGGGGCCGCGGCATGCGCGTCGTACGCGACCTGGACTCCCTCAAGGAGTCCCTCGACGCCGCGTCCGCCGAGGCCCTGTCGGCCTTCGGTGACGGCGAGGTCTTCGCCGAGCCCTACGTGGAACGCGGCCGCCACGTCGAGGTGCAGGTCCTCGCCGATGCCCACGGCACCGTCTGGGCACTCGGCACCCGCGACTGCTCCCTCCAGCGCCGCCACCAGAAGGTCATCGAGGAGGCCCCCGCCCCCGGCCTGCCGGCCGGCCTGCGCGACGCCCTGCACACCGCGGCCGTCGCCGCCGCCCGCGCCGTCTCCTACCGGGGAGCCGGCACCGTCGAGTTCCTCGTCACCGAGGACGGCCGCCCGTACTTCCTGGAGATGAACACCCGCCTCCAGGTCGAACACCCCGTCACCGAAGCCGTCTTCGGACTCGACCTCGTCGCCCTCCAGCTGCGCGTCGCCGAGGGAACGGCCCTGCCCGTGACGCCCCCGGAGCCCTCCGGCCACGCCGTGGAGGCCCGCCTCTACGCCGAGGACCCGGCCCGGGACTGGCGCCCGCAGACCGGGGTCCTGGACACCCTCGACTTCCCCACAGGGGTCCGTGTCGACACCGGCTTCACCGCGGGCGACCCCGTCGGCGTCCACTACGACCCGATGCTGGCCAAGGTCGTCGCGCACGCGCCGACCCGCGCCGAGGCGGTCCGGATCCTCGCCCACGCCCTCGCGGGGGCCCGCATCCACGGCCTGACCACCAACCGCGAACTGCTCGTCGGCTCCCTGCGCCACCCGGACTTCGTCTCCGGCCGCATCGACACCGGCTTCTACGACCGCCACCTCGCCGCCCTCACCGAGAAGGCCCCCGACCCCACCCTGGCCGCCCTCGCCGCCGCCCTGGCCGACGCGGCCCCGGAGGCCGACGCCCCCCTGGCCTCCCGCCTGGGCGGCTGGCGCAACCTCCGCTCGCGGCCCCACACCCGCCGCTACACCTCGGCGGGCACGGAGCACGAGGTCGAGTACCACCCGGTGAACCACCCCGGCGTCCGCGTCCTGGCCGCCACGCCCACGCTCGTCACCCTCGAAGTCGACGGCGTGCGGCGCGTGTTCCACGTGAAACGTAATTCGAACACGGTCTACGTCGACTCCGCCCTAGGCGCCCACGCCCTCGTCCCCGTCCCCCGGTTCCCCGATCCACAGGACCGCACCGAACCGGGCTCCCTGCTCGCGCCCATGCCCGGCACCGTCGTCCGCGTCGCCGAGGGCCTCGTCCCCGGCACCGCCGTCACCGCCGGGCAGCCCCTGCTCTGGCTGGAGGCCATGAAGATGGAGCACCGCATCCTCGCTCCGGCCTCCGGCACGCTCACCGCGCTCCACGCCGCCACCGGCCAACAGGTCGAGTTCGGCGCCCTGCTCGCCGTAGTCCAGGAGGAAACGCCACGATGAGCTCCACCCTCGAATCCAAGGAACACAAGGCCCTGCGCGCGGCGGTGGCCGCCCTCGGCCAGAAGTACGGCCGGGAGTACCTCGCCCGTATCGCCCAGGAGGGCGGCCACCCCGACGAGCTGTGGGCGGACGCCGCCCGGCTGGGCTACCTCGGCGTCAGCATCCCCGAGGAGTACGGCGGCGGGGGCGGCGGCATCGTCGAACTCTCCCTCGTCCTCGAAGAACTCGGGGCCGCGGGCTGCCCCCTCCTCATGATGGTCGTCTCACCCGCCATCTGCGGCACGGTCATCGCCCGCTTCGGCACCGAAGCCCAGAAGCGGGCCTGGCTCCCCGGCCTCGCCGACGGCACCCGCACCATGGCCTTCGGCATCACCGAGCCCGACGCCGGGTCCAACTCCCACCGCATCACCACCACGGCCCGCCGCGACGGCGACGAGTGGATCCTCACCGGCCGCAAGGTCTTCATCTCCGGCGTGGACATCGCCGACGCCACGCTGATCGTGGGCCGCACCGAGGACGCGAAGACCGGCAGCCTCAAGCCCTGCCTCTTCATCGTCCCCCGTGACGCCCCCGGTTTCGGCCGCTCGGTCATCGACATGGAACTCCAGGCGGCGGAAAAGCAGTTCGAGCTCACCCTGGACGAAGTCCGCCTGCCGGCGGACGCCCTGGTCGGCGACGAGGACGCGGGCCTCCTACAGCTCTTCGCGGGCCTCAACCCCGAGCGGATCATGACGGCCGCCTTCGCCATCGGAATGGGCCGCCACGCCCTCGCCAAGGCGGTGGACTACGCCCGCACCCGCCAGGTCTGGAAGCAGCCCATCGGCGCCCACCAGGCCATCGCCCACCCCCTGGCGGCCGCCCACATCGACCTGGAGCTGGCCCGCCTGATGATGCAGAAGGCCGCCCACCTCTACGACACGGGCGACGACCTGGGCGCGGGCGAGGCCGCGAACATGGCCAAGTACGCCGCCGCCGAAGCCTGCGTCAAGGCGGTCGACCAGTCCGTCCACACCCTGGGCGGCAACGGCCTCACCCGCGAGTACGGCCTGGCCTCCCTCATCACCGCGTCCCGCGTCTCCCGCATCGCCCCGGTCAGCCGGGAAATGATCCTCAACTTCGTCTCCCACCAGACCCTGGGCCTCCCCAAGTCCTACTGACACGGTCCCGGGGTCACCCGGGCCGGGGGCGGGGACGGGGCGGGGTGTCGTCCGGGACGTAAAACGTGATTTGTTGGCGCGAGGTGCCGCCCGCACACTCTGACGCGGAGGGGGCGCCATAAATCATGCAGTCCCGGACGACACCCCGCCCCGGCACCGGCCCCCCGACCCGCCCGGCCAGGGCACCCGCACCCCGCACACCCCTCCGGAGGAGACATGGCCCCACTCGTGCACGCCGCCGAGGCAACCGGCATCACCACGCTCACCCTCGACTCCCCGGCCAACCGCAACGCCCTCTCCACGGACCTGGTCGCCGCCCTGCGCGCGGCGCTCGCCACCGCCGCGGCCGACCCCGGCACCCGCGCGGTCGTGCTGACCCACACCGGCACCACCTTCTGCGCGGGCGCCGACCTCAAGTCCCCTTGCGAACCGGCCGACTTCCTCGGCCTGCTCCGCGAACTCGCGGAGCTACCCAAGCCCGTCGTCGCCCGCGTCACCGGCCACGTCCGCGCCGGCGGCCTCGGCCTGCTCGGCGCCTGCGACATCGCCGCCGCCGGCCCGCGATCCTCGTACGCCTTCACCGAGACCCACCTCGGCCTGGCCCCCGCCGTGATCTCGATGTCCCTGCTGCCGCGGCTCGACCCCCGAGCCGCGTCCCGCTACTTCCTGACCGCCGAGCCCTTCGACGCCGCCGAGGCGGCCCGCATCGGCCTGCTCACCCTCCACACCCCGGACGACGTGGACACGGCGCTGCGGCCCGTCCTGGACGGCCTGCGCAAGGCCTCCCCGCAGGCCCTGGCCGAGACCAAGGCCCTGGTCACCGCCGGGCTGCGGGAGACCCTGGAGCGGGACGGCGCACGCCTGACGGACCTCTCCGCACGCCTCTTCGCCTCCGCGGAGGCCCGCGAGGGCATCACCGCCCGCTTCGAGCGCCGGGACCCGTCATGGGCACGATGACCGACGACTCCCGCAGCGGCAGCCCCCGAGGCCGCCAGGAACCCAAGCAGGCCCGCAGCCGGGTCACCCGCCGCCACCTCCTGGAGGCGGCGGTCTCCTGCCTCGCGGAGCACGGCTGGGCGGGCTCCACGGTCGGCGTGGTCGCCGAACGCGCCGGCGTCTCGCGCGGCGCGGCCCAGCACCACTTCCCGACCCGCGAGGTCCTCTTCACGGCGGCCGTGGAGTACGTCTCCGAGGAGCGCTCCACCGCCCTGCGCGAACTCTTCCACTCGGCCCCGGCCCCGCGTCATGCGGTCGTCGAGGCTCTGGTCGACCTGTACACGGGCGCGCTCTTCCGGGCTGCGCTCCAGCTGTGGGTCGCGGCCTCCAACGAGGAGCAGCTGCGCCCCCGGGTCACCGAGCTGGAGGCCCGCGTGGGCCGTGAGACGCACCGGATCGCGGTGGAGCTGCTGGGCGCGGACGAGTCGGTGCCCGGCGTACGGGAGACCGTGCAGGGCCTCCTGGACATGGCCCGGGGCCTCGGCCTGGCCAACGTCCTCACCGACGACACGGCCCGCCGGGCCCGGGTGGTCGCCCAGTGGTCCCGGATCGTCGAGGACGCGCTCACGTGACGCACGAGGGCGCCGCACCCGACCGGGGTGCGGCGCCCTCCGCGAACCGGGGGCCGGATCAGGCGGTCTCGGCGATGTCCGCGTAGCCCTCGATGTCGGCGGGGTTGCGGCGCCCCGGCCCGACGTAGCGGGCCGACGGCCGCACCAGCCGCCCGGTGCGCTTCTGCTCCAGGATGTGCGCCGACCAGCCGGCGGTACGGGCGCAGCTGAACATCGAGGTGAACATGTGCGCCGGGACCTCCGCGAAGTCCAGCATGATCGCGGCCCAGAACTCCACGTTGGTCGCCAGCACCCGGTCGGGGCGGCGGGCGTGCAGCTCTTCCAGGGCGGCCTTCTCCAGGGCGGCGGCGACCTCGTAGCGCGGGGCGTCGAGCTCCTTGGCGGTGCGCCGCAGCACGCGGGCGCGGGGGTCCTCGGCGCGGTAGACGCGGTGGCCGAAGCCCATCAGCCGCTCGCCCTTGTCCAGGGCCTTCTTCACGTAGGCCACGGCGTCACCGGTGCGCTCGATCTCCTCGATCATGCCGAGGACGCGCGAGGGCGCCCCGCCGTGCAGCGGCCCGGACATCGCGCCCACGGCGCCGGAGAGCGCCGCGGCGACGTCGGCGCCGGTCGAGGCGATCACCCGGGCGGTGAAGGTGGAGGCGTTCATGCCGTGCTCGGCGGCCGAGGTCCAGTAGGCGTCGACGGCCTTGACGTGCTTGGGGTCGGGCTCGCCCCGCCAGCGGATCATGAACCGCTCGACGACGGACTCGGCCTTGTCGATCTCGCGCTGCGGCACCATCGGCAGGCCCTGGCCGCGGGCGGACTGGGCGACGTAGGACAGCGCCATGACGGCGGCCCGCGCCAGGTCGTCGCGCGCGGTCCGCTCGTCGATGTCCAGCAGCGGTTTCAGGCCCCAGACCGGCGCGAGCATGGCCAGCGCGGACTGCACGTCCACACGGATGTCGCCCGAGTGCACGGGGATGGGGAAGGGCTCGGCGGCCGGCAGGCCGGGGTTGAACGCACCGTCGACCAGCAGGCCCCACACGTTCCCGAAGGAGACGTGGCCGACCAGGTCTTCGATGTCCACCCCGCGGTAGCGGAGCGATCCGCCTTCCTTGTCGGGCTCGGCGATCTCCGTCTCGAACGCGACGACACCTTCGAGTCCGGGTACGAAATCGGACATCAGGCGGCTCCTCAGATAGTGCGAACACGCGCGGTTCCCGGCGTGATTCGCGGTCCGGCGCGGTCATCCCCGTTGATGCCCGGCACGGCCGATGGTCATCCGTGCGGGGACCCTCGGACCGGCCCCAAGATTTTGTCCGCTCCGCCTGGGGTTCGGAAGCGTGACATACGGCACACCCCCGGGTGCCGTCCTGCGGCAGGATGGCCCGCGTGACCGATCAGGACCTTGACCCCGCCGTCATGCGCAAGCAGTACCGCTCCGAGATCGTCGAGGAGGGGAGCCTCGCCGACACCCCCATGGCGCAGTTCGCCCGCTGGTTCCAGCAGGCCGCGGACGCGCACGTCTTCGAACCCAACGCGATGGTCGTCTCGACGGCCACGCCGGAGGGCCGCCCCAGCTCCCGCACGGTGCTGCTGAAGCAGTTCGACGAGCGGGGCTTCGTGTTCTTCACGAACTACGGCTCCCGCAAGGGCCGCGAGATCGAGGCGAACCCGTACGTCTCGCTGCTGTTCCCCTGGCATCCGATCGCCCGGCAGGTCGTCGTCACCGGCACCGCCTCACGGGTCGGCCGCGACGAGACGGCCGCCTACTTCCGCTCCCGCCCGCACGGCTCCCAGCTCGGCGCCTGGGCGAGCGAGCAGTCCCGGGTGATCGGCTCGCGGGCGGAGCTGGACCGCCGCTACGCGGAGCTGGAGGCCCGCTACCCGGAGGGCGAGCAGGTCCCGGTGCCGACGGAGTGGGGCGGGCTGCGGGTGGAACCCGATGCGGTGGAGTTCTGGCAGGGGCACGAGAACCGGCTGCACGATCGCCTGCGCTACGCCCTGGAGGGCGGGAAGTGGCACGTGGAGCGCCTCTGCCCCTGAGGGCGGGCCCATCCGGGCGGTACGGGGGATCGGCGCGACGGGGGATCGGCGCGGGACATGCAGACGACCCGCGGGCTCGGGTTCCTCTCCTGCAGTGAGAGGAGCCGGCCGGACGTACCGGCGAGCCCGCGGGTCGGGTGACTGCTTGGGATTGGCGCTCGGCGATCCCGCCGGGCACCGCACTGGGTGCGTGCGACGACGGGCGCTTAGCCCGCAGCCACCTCACGCGTCCGGTTTCCGTACATTTCGGGAACCACCTCCCTTCTCGTGTACGGCAGAGCCTAGGCCTCCTGCCGGAGGTCCTCAACCCTATTTATCGGAGCCCGATCGACCCCCTCAACCACCCTTCTTTCAGGGGTGGTTACTCCCTACACTGGCTCTCCGCCATCGGGGGAGGGGTGTGCATGAGCGCCGAGCTGCTGCCGCGCGACTACCGGATCGGGTCCCGGCAGATGTCCGCCGCGTACGTCGCGGTCGGCATCGGTACGCCGGGCGTCGTCCTGTCCGTGCTCAACCTGGACGACGTGCCCGCCGGGGTGAAACTGGTGCTCATCGCGGTGGTCCTGGTCCTCTTCGGCTGGCTGGTGTGGGCCTCCAAGCGCTGCGCGACCTCCGCCGACCTCAAGGGCGTGCGGGTCCGCCGCTTCACCGGGAGCCGCCGCCTGGCCTGGGAGGAGATCCAGGAGATCCGGGCCGTGCCCAATCCGAGCGCCGCGATGAACAAGAACCAGCCGCGCGTGATCTCGTACGCCTACGACTCCGCGGGCCGCCGCGTCCAGCTCATGTACGTGGACGACAACCATGTCGACGTCACGCGCGAGATCGGCCTGCTGCGGGCCGCTTGGGAGGAGCTGCGCGGGACGGACTGGACCTCCGATCCGCAGGCGCTGGCCCGCATGGAGCGGCAGGTGGTCCGCGAGGGCCGGATGATGGCGGGGATGCTCTGGGGCTGCGGGATCTTCTTCGTGGCCTTCGTCGTCGTGCTGGTCATCGTCATCACCAGCGGCTGACGGGCCCGGTGGCGGCCGGACCGCCCGACCGGACATTCCGGGATGATTCCGGGAAGTGGGTGTGGTGTGGGTCACGTTCCAGTTCAATGATCTGACGTGCCGCACACGCGAACACCTGCAGGGGGTGCCAGGTGAGTGCTTCCGGACGTTCCGATACCGCCGACGATCTGCTCGCAGCGCTGCTCGACGGGATGGACGCCGCCTTGTGCGCGTTCGATTCCGACGGCGTGATCACCCACTGGAACCGCGAGGCCGAGCGGATCCTCGGCTGGACCGCCGCCGAGGCGGTCGGCCGCCGGGGGTTCGCCGGATGGGCGGCGCGCGCCGCCGACGCGGACGACGTGCAGGAGCGGCTGATGTCCGCCCGGCACGTGCCCGGCCGCCAGGTCCACGAGTTCGCCCTGCTGACCAAGGAGGGCGGGCGGATCCTCGTACGGACCCAGTCCGCCGGGGTGCCGGGCGCCGACGGGAAACCGGCGGGCGTCTACTGCGCCTTCAGCGAGGTGCACGCCCAGATCGACCTGGAACGGTCCATCGCCCTCAGCGAGGCGCTGATGGACGACGCCTCCTGGGGCGTCGTCCTCGTCGACGTCGACCTGCGCCCGGCGGTGGTCAACACGCACGCCGCGCGCGCCTTCGGATCCGGGCGCACCGCACTGCTCGGCCGTCCGCTCGGGGAGCTGCTGGCGCAGGGCGTCGAGGAACTGGAGGGCGCGCTCCAGCACGTCCTGGCCGAGGGGGCGCCGCCGGCCCCGCTGGAACTGTGGGTGTCGGTGAAGACCCCGGAGGGCGTACGGCGGCGCTGCTGGCGCTGCGGGTTCCTGCGGCTGGCCTCGCCGCTCGCGGAGGAGCCGGTGCCGCTGGGGGTCGGCTGGCTGTTCCAGGACGTCACCGAGGCCCGGCAGGCCGAGCTGGACACCGGGCAGTTGCGCTTCCGGGCCAACCAGCTGCACCGGGCGGGGCGGGCCGCCGCCGAGTGCGAGGACCCGGCGGAGGCGGCCGCCGTCCGGCTGGACTTCGCCCTGGCCGGCTTCGCGGACCACGCGCTGGTCGACGTACTGGAAGCGGACGGGCCCGAGCGGCGGCGGCTCGTCCGGTCGGGCGCGTCCCCGTCCGGGCTGGCCCTGCTGCTGCCCGGACCGGGCGCGATCCCGGTCCGCTACGAGGCGGCGCACCCGGCGTTCCAGGCCCTGGACCGGATCGGCCCCGTCCGGGCCAGCGCCCCCGCCCCCGGCGCCGACCCGGACGGGAACTGGGCCCGGACCCGCCGGTGGCCGGCCGGGGCGACGCACGCGCTGTGCACGGTCCTGCGCAGCCGCAGCCGCACCCTGGGCACCCTCACCTTCCTCAGGGGCCCCTCCCGCCCCGCCTTCGACCGTACGGACGCCCTGTACGCGGAGGAGGTGGCGGCCCGCGTCGCGGCCGACCTCGACCTGGCAGCGGGCCACCGCACCGGCTAAGGAGTCCTGTCGCCCGTCGGGGCGGGGGCGGGAGGGCCCCAGACGTGTTCCGGGGTGACGATCGTCGTCACGGCGCGCGCGACCTGGCCGCTGAGCGAGCCGCCCCGGTCGATGTCGGAGTTGACCAGGACCACGAGCGTGCCCCGGAGCGCGCCCTCGTTCCCGGGGAGCCCGACGGCGATCGTCTCGTAGCCGGGCAGTTCGCCGTTGTGCCCGACCCAGCCGCTGAACTCGGCGATCCCCAGCCCGTACGAGACGTCGGGGACGCCCGTCGGCCGCAGGCGCATCCGCTGCGCCTGCGTCGCCGGGTCCAGCAGCTTTCCACCGACCAGCGCGGGCACCCAGGCCCGCAGGTCCTCCAGGTCGGAGGTCATCGCCCCGGCGGCCCAGCCCCAGGACGGGTTCCAGTCGGTGGCGTCGGTGACGGCCCCGCCCGGGCTGAAGTCCGTGTAGCCCCGGGCGTGCGGTTCGGGGAACTCGCTGCCGGACGGCAGGGCGGTGGCGGACAGCTTCACCGGGTCGAGCACGTGCTCGCGGAGGTAGCCGGCCAGCGGCTGCCCGGAGACCTTCTCCACCAGCAGGCCGAGGAGCACCGTGTTGGTGTTGCTGTACTGCCACTTCGCGTCCGGGGCGAAGTTCGGCGGGTGGGCGAAGGCGTAGCCGAGGACCTCCCGCGGGGTGAAGGCGCGGTGCGGGTCGGCGCGCAGCGCGTCGAGGAACTCCGGGTCCTCGGTGTAGTCGTTGAGCCCGCTGCGCATGCCCGCGAGCTGGCGCACCGTGATGTGCTCGCCGCCGGGGACCCCGTCGACGTACGCGGAGATGGGCTCGTCGAGGCCGACCTCGCCCCGGTCGACCAGCTGGAGGACGCCGGTGACGGTGAAGGTCTTGGTGACGCTGCCGATCCGCGTGTACATGTCGGTCTTCACGGGGGCGCGGGTCCTGGTGTCGGAGACGCCGAAGGCCTTGACGTACGCGCCGCGGCCGGGGATCCACAGGCCCACGGTGACGCCCGGGGCGCCGGTCTTCTTCATGACGGCGGTGATCGCGGCGTCGAGGCGGTGGACGGTCGCGGGGTCGAAGGCGTCGCGTGCGGGGGCGGTGGCCGTCACGGGGGCGGCCGGGGCCGGGGCCGGGGCCTGGGCGGTTCCGGTACCGGCGAGGGCCAGCAGGAGGGCGGCGGCGCAGGCGGCGGGGGCGACCGCGCGACGGGTGCGGGGGACGGGGGAGACGCGGGGTGCGGGGCGGGGCGGGCGCATGGGGGCACCTCCGGTGCACGGGCCCCGAGCGGCGGTCACTCCATCGTAGGAAGCCCCGCCGCCCCGGGCGACCCGCGACCCGCAGGCATCCCGTGCTCCCGTCCCGCGCCGTGCCCCGTCCCGCGCCCCTCAGTGGCGGAAGAAGATCCGGTCGCCGTACTCCCGCATCACGCGGCCGTTCCACTCGTGGCCGCCGTCCACGTTGCCCGAGCGCAGCATCGGCGGCTCCAGGCCGCGCGCGGCGATCTCGCCGGCCGCCGCCGCCATGACCGCCTGCATGATCGCGCTGGTCACCACGGTGGAGGCGGGGGCGAAGGGGGCGTCGATGCCGTCGGCCGTCAGCTCGGCGTCGCCGACCGCGATCTTGCTGTCGAGGACGATGTCGCAGTGGTCCTTGAGGTACGTGCCCGATACGTGCCGGGACTTGGTGCCCGTCGCGTAGGCCACCGAGGTCACCCCGATGACCTTGAGGCCGATGGCCCGCGCGTTCATGGCCATCTCGACCGGCAGCGCGTTGCGGCCCGAGAGGGAGATGATCACGAGGACGTCGCCGTCGGAGGCGGGGCTGCTGTCCAGCACCGCGCCGGCCAGGCCGTCGACCCGCTCCAGCGCGCTGCCCAGGGTGGCGGGCATGACGTCGACGCCGGCGGTGCCGGGGACGGCCAGGAAGTTCATCAGGGCGAGGCCCCCCGCCCGGTAGACCACGTCCTGCGCGGGCAGCGAGGAGTGTCCGGCGCCGAACGCGAACAGCCGCTTCCCGCCCGCGACGGCCTCCGCGATCACCGCCCCGGCCTCGGCGATCCGGGCCCCCTCCTCGTCCCGGACCCGCTCCAGCAGGCCGATGGCGGCGTCGAAGAACTGCCCGGCCAGCTTGCTCTCGCTCATACGCCGAAGGCCCTTCCAGAATGGGGTGCGGTGGGTACGTCGTCGGTGTCCGCCGCTCACCGTGCGGTCTGGACCAAGGGCCTGTCAATACGGACGTCAATCCGTGGACCAAAGCCCTGGTGCGCGTGCGTGCGCCGTTCCCGGGGAGTACCGCAGGGGTTTCCGGGAGATGTCCCGTACATGCCTTGACGCTCGGCGCGGGACGGTTGTCGGCCCGATGCGTCAGAATTGGGGACAGGGCCAGCGCACGCAATCCGAGGGGCACGAATGTCCGGACTGATCGACACCACGGAGATGTATCTCCGCACCATCCTGGAGCTGGAAGAGGAAGGTGTGGTCCCCATGCGCGCCCGGATCGCCGAGCGGCTGGACCAGAGCGGCCCGACGGTGAGCCAGACGGTGGCGCGCATGGAGCGCGACGGCCTGGTGGCCGTCGCCAGCGACCGGCACCTGGAGCTGACGGACGAGGGCCGCAAGCTCGCGACGCGGGTGATGCGCAAGCACCGCCTCGCCGAGTGCCTGCTCGTCGACGTCATCGGCCTGGAATGGGAGCAGGTGCACGCCGAGGCCTGCCGCTGGGAGCACGTGATGAGCGAGGCGGTGGAGCGGCGGGTGCTGGAACTGCTGCGCCACCCGACCGAGTCGCCGTACGGGAACCCGATCCCGGGGCTGGAGGAACTGGGCGAGAAGGCCGAGGCCGATCCGTTCCTGGAGGACGGCATGGTCAGCCTGTCGGAGCTGGCCCCTGGCAGCGAGGGCAAGACGGTCGTCGTCCGCCGGATCGGGGAGCCGATCCAGACCGACGCCCAGCTGATGTACACGCTGCGCCGGGCGGGCGTACAGCCCGGTTCGGTGGTGAGCGTGACGGAGTCCCCGGGCGGGGTGCTGGTCGGCAGCGGCGGCGAGGCCGCCGAGCTGGATGCCGACATCGCCTCGCACGTCTTCGTCGCCAAGCGCTGACGTCCGCCGTACGGGGCGGGGTCGTGTGAAGGGTCCCGGCGCCTCACGGCGCCGGGACCCGTCCTCCCCCGGTTGACCTGGAGCCCCGAGCTCTCAAGGTCATCCCCTTCGGACCGTCTTCCCCGAGCGGCCCGCCTCCCTGTGGAAAGGATCTCCATCGGCAGCGGCCGCCAATCCTTGAGCAAGGTCACTCGAAAGAGCGGTGTTGTCGGCGAGACGCCCGGTTTCGAATGCGGGTTCGATAGTCTGGCCGGGAGCGAAGGGGGTGCATCTGCGGTGGTACAGCGCATCGATGTGACGGGGGCCGACGGCGTCCGCCTTGCCGCCTGGGAGTTCCGCGAACCGCCCGCGGAGCCGCGGCATCCGCCGGTCCTGTTACTCCACGGCCTGATGGGCCGCGCCCTGCACTGGGCCGGCACGGCGCGCTGGCTCGGCGAGGACCGCCGGGTCGTGGCCCTGGACCAGCGCGGGCACGGCCACAGCGAGCGGCCGCCCGCCGGCACCGATCTCCGCGGGGCCCTGGGCCGCGAGGCCTTCGTGGCCGATGCCGAGGCCGTCATCGAGCGGCTCGGCCTCGCCCCCGTGGTCCTGATCGGCCACTCCATGGGCGCCCTCACCGCGTGGCAGCTCGCGGCCCGCCGCCCCGATCTCGTCCAGGCCGTGGTCATCTGTGACATGCGGGCCTCCGCGCTCGGTGAGGCCTCGCAGCAGGAATGGGAGGAATGGTTCCGGCGCTGGCCACTGCCCTTCCCCACCCAGGACGCCGCCCGCCGCTGGTTCGGCGAGGACGATCCCCGGGTGGAGCGCCCCGACCCCGGCCGCGGTGCCTTCTTCGCCGAGGTCATGCACCGTGCCCCGGACGGCTGGCGCCCGCTGTTCTCCCGCCACCAGATGCTGACGGCCCGCGCGACCTGGGTCCACGACGCCCACTGGGAGGAGCTGGCCCAGGTCAACTGCCCCACCCTGGTCGTCCGCGGTCTCGACGGCGAGCTGGGCCGTGCGGAGGCCCAGGAGATGGTCCGCGTCCTCCCGGCCGGCCGGTACGCCGAGATCCCCGATGCCGGCCACTACCTCCACTACGACCAGCCGGCCGCCTGGCGGGCCGCCCTGGAACCGTTCCTGGAGTCCGTCACGGCCGCCGCCCCCTGAGGCCCGCCCGTCACGTCACGGCTTCCCCCCCCCCGTTACCTTTTTTGTGGCTCCGCAATGGGGCTACCGGCCTTCGGGTCCGGCATGACTTCCCCCCCTTGTTGCGGTTGATGATCCGGGGGGTGGTGTCACCGGGC
>NZ_JBGWAB010000042.1:0-54960 GCF_041862025.1 Streptomyces sp. AB3(2024) | reverse complement strand
TCACCCGTCAAAGGCATATCGCCCTGAGCACCGAACGCGGCCTTCCCCGACAGGTTCCCGCCCCGGTCCGACACGTAGAACCACGACTCCCCCGGACGGTACACACCCACCGTCGTCGCGGTCGTCGGTGTGGGGGTCGCGTCATCGACGATGCTGTTGCTGCGGGCCGGCCTGAAGGTGCCGTAGCCCGAGAAGTAGGGGTAGGGGATGACGCGGTGGTGGACGCCGGACCCGGTGAACTCGTAACCCATGTAGGAGGTCTGGCTGGAGTCGGTCCAGCGGTCGAACATCACGATGTGGCCACTCGCGCCGGCCGCGTCGTTCAGGAGTGCGTCTCCCGGCTTGAGGTCGCCCTTGCCGCCGAGCCAGGACGCGGCGCCGCTCGGTACGAAGCGCGTGGTGTCCAGGCCGGGGGTTCCGAGCTTCCAGCCCATCGAGACGTAGCCGGAGCAGTCCGTGCGGTAGCCCTGGTAGGTGTTGTCCCAGCTGTACTTGAGTCCCTTGCCGACCCAGCTCTCGGCGCGGGCGACGGCCTCGGAGCGGGTGATCGTGGCCGAGGCCGCGCTGGAGGACGGCGCGCCGGCCGCAGGTCCGTTGGACCCCTTGGCCGTCGCGGTCTGCCCCTGGCCGGCGCCCCCCTTGTCGTGGTGGTCCAGGGGCGTCGAGGTTGCCTGGGCCGGTGCGACGGCGAACACGGCGCAGCTGATGCCCGCGGCGACGAGGACAGCCATAGAGCGGAGGGCAGGACGGGATATTCGAGACATGAAGGAGCTCGTCTTTCGGTGTCTGGGCAGCCCGAATGGACTGGTGTGGAATGTTTTTGGGTGACGGCCGGCTGTCGTGGTGAGCACGACGGTCGTTCCGCTGAGCGGTCGGGCTCGACCGGGCGGCGCGCTCGGCCGTCGGAGCCGCGTTTCAGCGGTGCGATGGACGGCCGGTCAGTGTGGTGGCGCGGCGGGTGGCGCGGGCCGGCGGGGCGGTGCGGCCGGTATCGGTCAGCGGTGGAGCGTGACGGAGTATCCGTCGATGCCGGTGCCTCCCACGGCGAGCACGTCGGCCATCAGACGCCGGGCCTTGGCCTGCGCCGTGTCGGCGCCGGTGGCGCGGATGAAGAGGACGACCCCGATGCCGGCCTGGTTCGGCCGGGCGCAGATGTGTTCCAGGGCGCATTCGGATGTGGCGTGGGCCCACAGCATGTCCACCACGGTGTGGGCGTGGCCCCGGGTGGGCTTTGTCGCTCCCGTCGGCATCAGGGTGAGGTGGACGGGCACCATCTCGGGTCAGTCCCAGCCGATGCCGTTGTCCGGCGTTCCGGCCGTGGACACCGATCCGTGTGCCTGGGTCACGTCCCATCCGATGCCGCCCGGGCCCGTCGCGGCGTAGGCGGTCGAAGCGAGGGGCACAGCCAGGCCGGACAGGACGGAGGCGATGAAGGCTGCGGTGAGCAGGCGGGCGGTCTTGGACATGGCTGTACCCCAAACTGGTGGCGTGTCGGTCAGGAGGATCTCGACCTGGCGGTCGGTCCGGGGGGCTTGCGGCCCCGGCCGGGACTTGGTGTCCCTGCCGTTCCGGTGATCACTATCCTGCCGACGGTGGCGCTCCCCGGGAAGGCGATCGGCCCGTCAGCATGCGGCCTGGCCGGATCAGGATGCGGCCCCTCACGGCCGGGTCCGCAGGTGGGGGCCCGCGCCTTCGCGCGCTGCCGCTACGCCTCGGTTCCGGCTCCTGTCGGCGCCGCGGCCCGGCCGCGTGACAGCTGTCCGTAGGCGGCGGCGACCTTGAGGAGCCACTCGGTCTCCTCACTGGGGGTCCTGGCGTTCGACGGGGGCGGCGGCGCGCCGACGGGGCCGGTGCCAGGGGATTCCTGGAGTGCCGAGAACAGCCAGGCCGCTTCGGATTCGGCATCGGTCATTGGTGGTGGTGCGTCGTCAGGCCCGTTCGACGGGACTTCGGTTCGGGCCGTCGTGCCGCGGTCGCGCAGTACGAGGCAGGCGTCGCGGATCTCGAAGGCCCTGTGGGCCACGTCGAGCGTCCGGTCACCGAGGATGAACAGGTCGCGCGTGCGCCCCACGCACGGACCGAACGCCACCATGGGTACGGCGTCGAGCAGGTCCGACCACAGGGGGTGCAGCCGCCACAGCGCGTACTGGTCGTGGACGTAGCAGCCGAGCCTCCTCAGCGGCGGCAGGACGAGTCCGGCGACGAGGAGCAGGATGATGATCACCGGCAGGGTCTCGGAGACGGGGTCGGGGGTCCCCGGCCCCGGGACCTCGGGGTGGCTGTCCTGGCGGGCGAGGAAGACCACCCGGTAGAGGGTGTAGACGAAGGTCAGCGCACAGCCGCTGGCCAGGCACACGACCCCCGAACGCAGGACTCCCCGGGGCACGCTGCGCCGGTTCGACCAGAAGAGCCCGGCCGACAGGGCGCTGGAGGTGCCGAGGTAGGCGTAGACGATGCCCTCGTACAGGAGCACCGGCCAGTCGCCGAGGTGGGCGTCGGTCACGCGGCTCGCCGGGCCGTCGGGGTCGTGCTCGAAGAGGAGGACGAACACGGCGGTGAGGGCGAGTGCGGCCGTGAGCGCCGTGGCGATCCGCAGACGTGCGGTCGACACCCGCCGTGGTCCGCGGCCGTGAACCGTGATCACGTACTCCAGGATGAAGTGGTTCGATGCCAGGCCGGCGAGGTGTTTGACCAGGACGGACAGATCGGGCGATCCGGTGGAGAGGCGTATGAGGTGCTCCACGGCCGGCGACCGGGTCGTAAGCGTGACGGCGAGCCCGACGAGGAAGCCCCACAACAGCCGTGACGGACGGGTGCCGTTGAAGGCCGAGGGCGCACGCCAGATCACCAGCGCCCACAGCAGCGCGGGCAGGGTGAACACGTAGACCGGATGCATCAATCTCCTCGCCAGGAGCGCAGGCGGCGGATCGGGTGGGCGAGGCTGCCGACCAGGCGGCGCGAGGACGGGGTGCCGATGCGGTCGGCGCCGGCCAGGTCGGCGAGGAGCACGGCGATCATCTCGGCCTCCTGCTCCTCGACGGTGTCGAAGTTGCTGCGGGCCTTGCCGAGGGTGTGGGCGACCAGCTCGGGGGTCAGGTCGGTGAAGGCCCCTGCGAGCCGGGCCAGATCGACGTTCTGGGTGTGGCCGCAGAGGACGTGGCCGAGCTCGTGCAGTTTGATCAGGTCCTGGTGGGCGGGACTGGTCCTGCGTTCGTAGAAGACGACGTCCACGCTGGGCAGCGCGATCCACGCCCCGCACGGTGCCTCGGAACCGAGGTCGGGAAGGGGTTCCATCACGATCGGGCGCCCGCGATGGCGGGCCAGCGCGTCCCTGAAGGAGTCGACCGTGAAGGGATCGGGCAGCTCGATCCCGGCCAGGATGCCTTCGCAGCGCTTGCGCAGACCGCGCGGTACGGGCATGGCGGCAGCGGATCCTTCGGTCAATGGTCAGCGGTCGGTGCGCTGCCTACCCTACTAACACCGTTCCCCGGGACCGGCCTTGGGCGCCGACGGGGCACCCGACTCCCCGGCCGCCACCTCCGCCTCCAGCGCGCTCAGCCGGTCGGCGAGGGCGACCAGCATGTGGAGGCTGTTGTCGGACAGCCCCGAGGCGCGCTGCGCGAGGCCGACGACACCGGCGTTCCCCACGGCCGCGTGGACGCCGGCCAGCTTGTCCAGGGCCAGCAGTTGCTCGTCCACGGCGGCGGCCCTGCCGTCGTCCAGGAAGTAGGTCGCCCCGGAACGGATGCCGAAGGCGAGGCCCAGCCAGTCCAGCGTCTCGACCGTAGGGTTGGGGGACTGCCCCTTCTGCGTGCTGGCCTGGTGCAGGTTGCGGATCGTGTCCCTGGAGATGACGCCGCGTCCGGCGATCCGGTTGATCCGGTCGGCCAGCTCCCGGTACGCGGGAGCCTTCCCCCCCGTCCGGGCGGCCTCGCGGGCCATCAATCCGTCGAGCCTCTCGGAGATCCTGCGGGCACGGTCGGGCGGCGAAGGCGGGTGCGGCGGGTGGCCGCCGGCTTCTTCTGCGTTCATCCCGGCCAGCTCCGATCAGTCGGCAATCAAGATACCCCTCACACGAGGCAGCGATTTTACTCGCCGAATCGTTGCGGCTTCAACCTGGTATCACTCGAACCCCCGCGGGTGGACGCCGGGGATCCCACTTGATCGGCGACGGAGCGAACCTTATGCTGGCGGCGATTTTAATCGCCGTGTGGGCTGGGGGGCTGACGGATGCTGGACTTGCTCGGGCTGGACCGCGTGACCGAGGGTGTGTACCGAGCACTGCTCTCCCATCCGGAGGGCAGCGTCCAGGAACTCGCCGGGCAACTGGGCGTGTCCGAGTGCACCGTCCACGACGCCCTGGACAAGCTCACCGAGCTCCGGCTTCTCCGCGCTTCCCGGGACGTGCACGGCGCCATGCGTCCCGTCAGCCCGGAGATCGGCCTGGACATGCTCCTGCGCCGGCAGGAGGACGAGCTGCTGCGCCGCCACCGGGAGCTCGAACTGAGCAAGGCGGCGGCGGCGCAGGCGATCGCCGAGTACGCCGACCTGCGGCCGGACGCCCCGGCCGCGGCCACGGCGACGTCCACGGAGCGTCTGGTCGGCCTCGATGCCATCCAGGTGAGGCTGGAGATCCTAGCGCGGGAGATGTCCGAGGAGTGCCTCTCGGTGATGCCGGGCGGAGCCCAGTCCCAGGCCAGCCTCGACGCGTCCAGACCGCTGGACGACTCCGCGATGGCCAAGGGCATCGCCCTCCTGACGCTCTACCAGGACAGTGCGCGCCACGACCCCGCGACCCTCACCTACGCGCGGTGGATGAACGAGCGGGGCGGCGCGGTGCGCACCTGTCCGACGCTCCCTCCGCGGATGCTGGTCTTCGACCGGCGGGTCGCCGTCGTCCCGATCGATCCGGCCGACACGAAGCGCGGCGCGCTGTGCATCCGCGAGCCGGGGGTCGTCGCCTCGCTGGTCGCGCTGTTCGAGCAGACGTGGCAGTCCGCCGTCCCGCTCGGCGCCGACCGCTCCAAGGACTCCGAGACCGGTCTCACGGCGTCCGAACGGGAGGTGCTCAGGCTCCTCGCCTCCGGCCTCACCGACGAGGTCGCGGGCCGGAGGCTCGGCATCTCGGCGCGCAGCGTACGCCGGCAGATGGCGGGGCTGATGGAACGCCTCGAAGCATCGAGCCGCTTCGAGGCGGGGCTGAAGGCCGCCCAGCGCGGCTGGCTACAGTAGCCACACCACCACCTCGACGCACCGCCACCTCTGCGTTCGGCCCCCTCTACGCGCCGTCTCCGCCGGGCGAGGCCGTGTCGATCACTTCGTCCAGGACGTCGCGGGAGCGGACCAAGTCGGCGATGAGGCGGTTGATCCGGTCGCGCTCCGCGGTGAGCTCGTCGACGAGCTGCGGGGTGGCGACCTCGCTCGGGCGGCCGTCCGTGTCCCGCATGCAGGGCAGCAGCTGTGCGATCTTCTTGCTGTTCAGGCCCGCGGCGTAGAGGGTCTGGATGCGGACGACGCGGTCGACCGCCCACTCGCCGTAGTCCCGGTGGCCGCCGGGGGTGCGCTCCGCGCGCAGCAGTTCCTGCGTCTCGTAGTAGCGCAGGGAACGCTCGCTCACCCCGCTGCGCCGTGCCAGCTCACCGATCCGCATTCCCCACCCCGAACGGCGCGACTCGAACCTGCCATCGACCTCAACTTCTACCATGCCGCCACCAGTCGCTACGGGACGGCCCGGCGGGGGTAGCGGACCACGAGGAGCGCGTCCACGTCCTCCTCCGCCGCGCGGTACAGGTGCGGTACGTCGGCCACCCAGCCGGCGTGTCCGCCCGGCCCGACCCGCCGGGGCGGCCCCGCGAGCTCGCCCACGTAGGCCGTTCCCCCCAGGACGACGATGCGCTCCGTCGCCCCGGTGGTATGTCCGGTGGACTCCTGCACCGCTCCGGCGCGGATGCGGATCCGGTAGGTCTCCGTGACCGCCGCGGCGTCCTCGAACCGCTCGGTGAGGACCGCGCCCACCGCCGAGCCCGACAGCTCCGCGGGCAGTCCTGTCGTGTGCAGCGCCGCGCCGAGCGGGAGCTCCAGGGCGGTCGTGAGGGCGTAGAGCGTTTCCAGCGTGGGGTTGCGGCGTCCGCCCTCCAGCTCCGAGAGCGTGCCCTTGCCGACCCCCGACCTGCGGGCCAGCTCCGACAGCGACATTCCGCGCTCCGTCCGCAGCGCCCGTACCCGGGCGCCCACCTCGGCCGCCAGATCCATACGACGCCTCCCTCCCCCTGAGCCCCGCTCAATCCGCTTGCCCGGCTTCCGCGCCACATCCTATCGTTCCGCATACAGAACGTTCTGTATGCGGAACATCCCGTCGAAGGAGCGCCCCTTGCAGCCCGAGCACCCCACCCCCGCCCTGCCCGCCCTGCCCGCCCGGTCCGCGCAGGTGGCCCGCGCCCTCGCCGAGGCCGGCGTCCCCGGTCGGGTGCGCCTGCTCGACCGCTCCGCCCGCACGGCCGCCGAGGCCGCCGAGGCCCTGGGGTGCGACATCGGCGCCATCGCCAACAGCCTGGTGTTCCTCTCGGGGGACGAGCCCGTCCTCGTCCTCACCAGTGGGCGGCACCGGGTCGACACCACCGCCCTCGCCGCCCGCTGGGGGCGCCCCGAACTGCGCCGCGCCACCGCCGAGCAGGTCCGCGAGGCCACCGGGCAGGCCATCGGAGGCGTCGCCCCCCTCGGACACCCCCGGACCCTGCCCACCGTCGTCGACGAGGCGCTCACCGGCCACGCCCGGATCTGGGCGGCCGCGGGGACCCCGCACACGGTGTTCCCCACCACCGCCGAGGAGTTGCTGCGGCTCACCGGCGGCCGCCTGCTCCCGGTCGGCCCGCGGACGGCCGCCGAGCCGGCCTGACCGCGGCCTCCGCGCACCGCGCGCGCCGTCCCAAGGGGCCGCCCATACTGAGGGGATGAGGCGGACCCGTACGGTGCTGCTGTGCGTCGCCGGCCTGCTGGGCACGGCCCTGCCGGCCGGGGCCGCCACGGGCCCGGCGGCCGCCGCGCCCGCACCACCGGCGGCGTGCACCGCATCGCCCGGCCCGGCCCGGGGCGACGCGCAGAAGGTGCTCGCGACGGCCCGGCAGGCCCAGCGGGAGTTCGGGCTGAACTCCGTGGTGCTGCGGGTCTCCTCCGGCGGCCGGGAGGTGCTCACCACCGCTCTCGGGCAGTCGATGACGGGCGTACCGGCCGAACCGTCGATGCACTTCCGTACGGGGTCCGTCGCCATCGTCTACATGGGCATCGTCCTGCTCCAGCTCGTCGAGGAGGGCAAGGCCTCGCTCGACGACCCGGTGTCCCGCTGGCTGCCCGACGTACCGCACGGCTCGGAGATCACCCTGCGGATGCTCGGCAGTTCCACCTCCGGACTGCACGACTACGTGACCGACCCCGCCTTCCTCGCCGAGATCAAGGCCCACCCGTTCCGCCGGTGGACACCGGCGGAGGTCATCGCGATCGCGACGAAGCAGCCCCTCCTCTACCGGCCGGGGACCAACTGGAACTACTCGCACGCCAATTTCGCGATCCTCGGCGCCGCGCTGGAGAAGATCGGCGGGCTCCCGCTGGACCGCCTGCTCGCCCGGCACGTGATGCGGCCGCTCGGGCTGGACCAGACCTCCAACCAGTACACACCGCAGATCCCGGACCCCGTCCTGCACGCCTTCACCTCCGAGCGCGGCACCTACGAGGAATCCACCTTCTGGAACCCCTCGTGGACCACGGCTCGCGGCGCGGTGCTGACGCAGGACATCTGCGACCTCGACCGGTCCGCGCGTGCCGTCGGGACCGGGGAGCTGCTGTCCGCGGGGTCCTTCCGGACGCAGCTCGACCCGGGGACCGTCGGCCTGGGCCACGCGACGCCCTCCTGCCCGCCGAGCGTCTGCCTGCTGACCAACACCGCGGCCCGGCACTTCGGCCTGGGCGTGATCGTCGTCGACGGCTGGATCCTGACGAACCCGTCGTTCTCGGGCTACGCGGCCATCCAGGCCTATCTGCCGGCGCGCGGACTGGCGATCTCCGTGTCCGTGACGAAGGGCCCCGAGAGCCCCGAGGGGAACTCGGCGCAGACCATCGCCGAGCGCATCTCCGCGGTGCTGGCCCCCGGGCAGGCCCTCAGCATGCCGTGACCGCCCGCACGAGCCCCGGCGCCAACCCCCACCTGGCGTTCCACCGGCCCGTGTGCGCCCGTTCGAGGCAGCCGGTATCGTCCACTGTGTGCGATCCGCCCGATCCGCGGCCCTGCCGGTCGGGCAGCCGTGGATGTCGGCGGAGGACGCGATCACATGGCACATCACAGGATCAGCCCGAAGGGCACCACCCCTCCCCAGCGCCTCAAAGACCCGCACTCCGCCGTGTCCACCTCGGTGAACACGGTGGCCGTGGCCGCCCTGGTCCTCCTGGCGGGCGCCGGCGGTACGACACCGGTCGGCGCCACGTCGCGGGCCACGTCCCGGGCCGCGGCCCCCGCCGCGCGGTTCGTGCCCGGTCCGTGCCCCAGGACGTCCGAGCCCGTCGCCGCGCTGGACGGCGCGAAGTGCGGTTTCCTGGAAGTCCCCGAGAACCGTTCGCGACCCGCCGGGCGCACCATCCGGCTGGCCGTCGCGGTCGTTCCCGCCGCCTCCTCGAAGCCCGCCCAGGACCCGATCGTGTACATGGCCGGCGGTCCGGGAGGGGACGCGTTCGACGACATCTCCCTCCTCGTCGACGCCGGGGTCAACCGTGACCGCGACCTGATCGTGATGGCCCAGCGCGGGAACCTCCACTCGCAGCCGAACCTCGCCTGCCCGGAGACCGACCGGGCCTCCGCCCGGGCCGTGGGCCTGCGCTACGACGACCCGTCGGCGCGGCGGCTCCTGGTGAGCGCGGCGAAGGAGTGCCGTGACCGCCTCGCCGCCGACGGCACCGACCTCGGCGCCTACAACACCGGCGAGAACGCGGCCGACTTCGCCGACCTGAGCACGGCACTGGGCGTCCGCCGGTGGAACGTCTACTCCTACTCCTACGGCAGCGACCTCGCGCTCACCTACCTGCGCGAACACCCGCAGGGAATCCGCTCGGTGGCGCTGGACTCCGTCACCCCTCCGCAGACGGTGAACCTGCCGTGGACGTGGAGCAGCGCCCGGGAGGGCACCGACGCCGTGCTCGACGCCTGCCGCGCGGAGCCCCGCTGCAACGACCGATATCCCGACGTGGCCCGTACCCTCACGGAGCAGGTCCGCAAGCTGGAGGCGCACCCCCTGACGCTCCACGCCGCTCCGCCGAGCGGCGGCGAGCCCGTGAAGATCGTCCTCGACGGCGGGGCGCTGGTGAACCTGATCGTCGGCAACGGCGTCCGGCCCGCCGACCTCCCGGCGGCCCTCGACGAACTCGCCCGCGGAAATCCGCAACGCTTCGCGCGGGCCCGCGCGGCCGACGCGTACCCCGCCGTCGGCCGGACCGCGCACGGCCTGACGGAGTCGGTGGCCTGCGGCGAGTGGGTGCCGGGGTACACGGAGTCCCAGGTGCTGGACGCGGGACGCAAGGCCTTCCCCGGCATGCCGGACACCGTACTGGCACAGGCTCCGCAACTCCCCTTCCAGCAGGAGGTGTGCCGCGTCTGGAACGTTCCCGACCGGACCGCCGCCCAGCGCGTGGCCACCGTCAGCGCGGTGCCGGCGCTCGTCGTCTCGGGGACGTTCGACACGAAGACCGGGGCGAGTTGGGGCGCGCGCACCGCAGGTGACCTGTCGCGCTCGACCGCCGTGCGGACCCCCGGGATCGGGCACTTCGTCGTTGCCCAGTCGCCGTGCGCGCAGCGCGTGCTGGCCTCGTTCTTCGCCCGCCCCACCGCGCCCGACACCGGGTGCGTGGCCGACCTCGCACCGAAGCCGTTCACGATTGCCCCGAAGTGACCGGGAGGCCTGATGGGACCCACCGAAGCGCCCCGCCGCCGTCGCACGGGAAGGCGCCTGCGTGCCGTGCCGGCCGGGCTGGCGACCGGCATCCTCGTCACCGGCCTCGTGGCGGCTCCCGCCCGCGGCGCCGTCGGCGGGAGCCCGAGTCCGGGCGCCGGTACGGCGATCGGCACGACCCCGCGCACGGTCGGCGACGCCCACTACGAGCCGGGTCCCTGCCCGAAGACCCCGGAACCGGTCCCCGCCCTCAAGGGCGCCCGTTGCGGGACGCTCACCGTGCCCGAGAACCGCGCGGAGCCCGGGGGCCGGAAGATCAGCCTGGGTGTCGCCGTCGTGCCCGCGGTCACGGAGCGGCCGAAGCCGGACCCGGTGGTGTGGTTCGCCGGCGGCCCCGGCGACGACGCCGTCGGGGAGGCCCCGTTGGCGGTCGACGGCGGGCTCAACCGCGACCGCGACCTCATCCTCATGTCGCAGCGCGGCACGTACTCGGCCGACCCGATGCTGACCTGCCCCAACATCGACGAGTTCGCCGCCCGCTCGGTCGGCCTGGTCTACGACGCCCCGTCCACGCAGCGCCTGCACGTCGACGCCACGCGCACCTGCCGCGAGCAGCTGATCGGCCGCGGGGCCGAACTCAGCGCCTACGACAGCACCGAGAGCGCCACCGACTACGCGGACCTGCGCCTCGCGCTGGGTGTGCCGCGGTGGAACGTGTTCGGCATCTCCTACGGCACCGACCTGGCCCTCATCTACCTGCGTGACCACCCCGAGGGGATCCGGTCCGTCGGCATCGACGGCGTCCTGCCGCCGTCCACCGCCGGATCCGCCCTGACCTGGAGCAGCGCCCGCCAGGGCTTCGACGGCCTGTTCCAGGCGTGCGCACGGCAGCCCGCGTGCGCCCGTCGCTACCCGAACCTGTCGGCCACCTTCGACCACCTGGTCCGCCGGCTCGAAGCCAAGCCCGTCACCACCACCGTCAAGGTGCCGGGCCGTACGCAGCCGGTGAAGGTCGTGCTGGACGGCGGGACGCTGGTCAACTGGATGACCTCCGCCACCCACGTGGCGGCCGGCGTACCCCTCTCCCTCGACGAGCTGGCCCACGGCAACCCGCGGCGGATCGCAGAGCAGTGGGCGGGCGCCAAGTTCAGTCCCCAGGCGATCGGGCGGGTCGCGCACGGGCTGGCGTACGGGGTGTTCTGCCGGGAGTGGGTGCCCTTCGAGAGCGAGGCCGACACCCTGCGGGCCGGACGGGCGGCGTTCCCGTCCTTCCCCCGCTCGGTCCTGGTCAACGCTCCCCAGCTCACCTTCCTCCACGCCGACTGCGACGCCTGGAAGGTTCCCGCCGCACCGCGCTCGGTCCGCGACGTGACGCGCAGCGCCATCCCCACCCTCGTCCTGTCGGGCGGGTTCGACGCTCAGACCGGGGCGCGCAGCGGGGAGTACGCCGCCCGTACGTTGAGCCGGGCCACGGTCGTCACCGTCCCGTACGTCGCCCACGTGACCTTCGCGGCGTCCCCGTGCGCGCAGGAGATCACCCTCTCGTTCCTCAACGACCCGACGGCCGCGAAGACCGGGTGTGTCAGCGGCGTCGAGCCGCCCACCTTCGACACGGGCCCGCGAACCTGACCGCCCCGGCGGCCCCCTCCCGCGAACGCCGGAGCCCCACGGGGGATTCGGGTCGGGGGCCGCCTACTCGGGCGCCACCTTGCAGGCGCTCGCCGCGGTGCCGTTCGTCACGCCGCCCGCGGTGAGGCCGCTGACGCACTGCGCGTGGTCGCCGGTCAACCCGACGTAACACGCCATCCGGACGGAGTCCGGGGCCTCGCCGCCGTGCAGCTCCCGCTCGACCTGGTTGATGCAGGCCGTGACGTCCGCGTGGGCGGCGGGGGCGATGAAGGAGGCGCCACCGAGTGCGAGGGTCAGGCCGGTGAGGACACTTGCGATACGGATCGACGTGCGCATGGGACGTACCTGCTCTCCGGGTCGTCGCGCGGCCCGGCACACGGGTGTGCCGGATCGGCGGGTAATCGGCGCCGAGCGGGCGGAGGGCCCCCGCCCGCGGGGCCCGGGCCCCGCACCGGACCGGCTCGGCAGGCTTTCCCTCCCCTCCTTCGACGCTAGAGCAGCCTCATGGCGTGCGCACCCGCTGGACCTTCGCACCCCTGCCCGGCAGGCATTCGGGTGGTGGCGTGCCGTGTCGGGCGGCCGGGACCGGCCGGGTTCGCCATCCTGGGCCGGGCGCGGCACCGCGGTCGGCGCCGCCCCTCCCCCACCGAGAAGGAGTACGCCATGGCGAAGGACGCGCTCGGACGGTTCCTCGCGGCTCTGGACCCGCAGCACCGGGAGGCCGTCGCAGGCAGACCGCACGAGGAGCAGGAACGCCTCGCGGCGGCGTGGGAACAGGAGCTGGAGTCGGACGACGAGCTCGACACCCTCGACGAACTGTCTCCGCCCGCGGCCGAGGCCGAGGCGGCCCGGCGCGTCATGGCCCGCGAGAGCTGACGCACCGTCGGGGCGGGGCCCGGCCCGTCGGCCCCTCGGGCCACCGGTCACGATCGTTGCGCCGGGCGGCCCTCCCCCGCCATGAAGCGCCAGACGAGGGCGTGGCCCAGGACGATCAGCGCGATCAGCATGAGGGCCTCGGCCTGGATGGGGCGCAGGCCGATGTGGCCGGCGAGTTCGGGGAAGGCGCCGACGACGGCGATCAGCAGGTAGAGCAGGCCGGCACCGGCCTGCTGCCAGGTGACGAAGTGGTCGCCGCGGGCACCGGCGCGGGTGAGCAGCCTCAGGGTGCACACGCAGCCGACCACGGCGAGGGCGATGAAGGCCACCCGCCAGATCTGTGGCTGTTCCGTGCCGCCGACCTGGGCGAAGAGTCCCATCAGGGCGGGCAGCAGGAAGGACAGGTAGATCCCTCCCACGATCCTGCGCAGGGCGGGTTCGCGCATCCATTCCGGGTGCCCCTGCACCACGTTCCACCACAGGCCGACCAGGGTGAAGCAGGTGGCGGAGAAGAGGGCGTAGAAGGTGCTGACGTCCATGGGTGACGAGAGTGGCAGCGATGCCCGCCCGGGCGGGCGGTACACGCCCTGCGCACCGGACTCCACCCCCGGTACGGACTACACCGCCGTCCGGAATCCTCCTCGGCCCGGTGTGGACGCGCCCGGTCGGCGGGGCTCCGGTCGGCGGGCGTCCGGCAGGATGACCCGCATGGACCTCATCCCCGCGCCCCGCGAACACACCCCGGCTCCGGTTCCGGCCGCCACCGTACGGACGCGTCTCGTGGCCGCCGGGGCCGCGGTGGTGACCGTCGGCGCGGGGCTGGGGCTCAGGGCCGTGGCGGCGGGGAGCGTGGCCAAGTACGGCGGGGACGCGCTCTACACCGTCCTGGTCCTCGCCCTGGTCGTCGTGGTGGCACCGCGGCTGACCCCCCTGCGGGCTGCGGCGACGGCACTGGCCGTCAGCTGGGCGGTCGAGTTCCTGCAGCTCAGTCCCTTGCCGGCGGAGCTCGCACCGCGCAGCGCCATCGCCCGCCTGGTACTCGGGTCCACCTTCAACGCACCCGATCTGTTCTGGTACGCGGCCGGCGCGGCGGCGGGCTGCCTCGTGTACTCGGCGTGGCGACCGCGCCGCCGCAGCGCCGGACGGGCCGACCGGGCCGGCGCCGGGCGCACCCCCCTCAGCCGCCGGGGGTGAAGGTCACCGGCAGTGCCTCGGGCCCGCGCAGGCCGCCCGGCCGCCACGGGAGTTCGTCCGGCGTCACGGCGAGGGCGAGTCCGGGAAGCCGGCGCAGGGCGGTCCCGATGGCGATCTGGCCCTCCAGGCGGGCCAGGGGCGCGCCCAGGCAGTAATGGATGCCGTGTCCGAAGGCGAGGTGGGCGTTGTCCTGCCGGGTGATGTCCAGTCGTTCGGGGGCGGGGAAGCGTGCCGGGTCGCGGTCGGCGACGGCCGAGCCGATCAGCACGGTCGCGCCGCGCGGGACGGTCACTCCCGCGATCTCCGTGTCCTCGCGCGCGAAACGGGCGATGCCGGGGTTGACGGGGCCGTCGTAGCGGAGGAACTCCTCGATCGCGCCGGGCAGCAGTCCCGGGTCGGAGCGCAGCAGGTCGAGTTGGTCGGGGTGGGCGAGCAGCATGGCGATGCCGCCGCCGATCAGGTTGACGGTGGTGATGTACCCGGCGACCAGGAGCAGGAAGACCATGGCGATCAGCTCGTCCTCGGACAGCCGCTGTTCCTCGTCCCGGGCGACGACGAGGGCGCCGAGCAGGTCGTCTCCGGGGTCCTGTCGTTTGGCGCGGATGAGCTCGGTGACGTAGGCGCGCATGTGCTGCCAGGCCTCGTTCACGACGGCCGGATCCGGCAGCTCCGGGCCCCGCCTGATCATGCGGTCGGTCCATCGCTGGAAGTCGTGGTGGTCGTCGACCGGCACGCCGAGCAGTTCGCTGATCACCGTGACGGGCAGCGGGAGCGCGAAGTCCGCGATGAGATCGGCCCGGCCGGTCTCGGAGATCGCGTCGAGCAGGCGGTCGGTGACGGCCTGGATCCGGGTCCGCATCGCGGCGACACGGCGGGCCGTGAACGCCTTGGAGACCAGCCGGCGCAGCCGGGTGTGGTCGGGCGGGTCGCTGCGGAGCATGTTGCTCAGCATCGACTCGCGTTCCGTTTCCGGGAGCTGCTGCAGGAGGCGGGTGTCGGCGGCGTCGCGCACGTCGCTGCTGAGGCGGTGGTCGGACAGTGCGGCGAGCGCGTCCTCGTAGCGGGTGACGAGCCAGGCCTCCAAGCCACCCGCGATGAGGACGTGGCGTACGGGGCCGTCCTCGCGCAGTTTCGCGTACAGGGGGAAGGGGTCCGCGACGAAGGCCGGATCGGTGTAGGGCAGAAGGACCGGCCGCTCACTCATGTTGCCTCCAGGAGTACGTCGCCCGCGTTGTGGAGAGCGAGGATATACATCCCGGATTCCCCGAATGCCGGTTTTCGGTCTTGTCCGGTCCGATCGTGCCGACCGGAGGCATCGGGGGTCCGGGGTCCGGGGTCCGGATCAGTTCCGCATCAGCAGCACGCCGGCCGCCAGGACCACCGCCAGGCCGAGGGCCAGGACTCCGTAGACCGGCCGGTGGTCGCGGAGCACGGGCAGGAAGCGGTCGAGGGCGTAGCGGCCCGGGCCCGTGAGAGCGAGGGTGACGGCAGCGGCGATGATCAGGGCCTCGAACTCGACGCCCTCCAGGCCGATCACGGCCCCGGTCCATTTGACGGTGACGGCATTGATCATCACGCCGACGATCGCAGCGGCGGACAAGGGGGTGAGGAGGCCGAGGATCAGGCCCAGCCCGCCCAGTGTCTCGGTCAGACCGGCGATCGCCGCCATGGTCTCACCCGCCGGGTAGCCGGCCTGCTCGAAGAAGCGGCCGGTGGGTCCCAGGCCCGGGCCGTCGAACCAGCCGGCCAGTTTCTGGGTCCCGTGGACGGCCATGATCGTGCCGAGCACGAGGCGCAGTACGGGCAGGCCGACGTCGTAGGGGGTGGTGCTGCCGGTCGTGGTGCGGCCGATCGTGGTGCGGCGGGCGGAGGGGAATCGCATCGTGGCCATCGTGGTGCTTTCCGTAGGGGGCGTGCGGAAGGAAGGGCAAACCCTGGCGGGACGATCCGGGAGCCGTCGACCGGAAGCGCGGGGCGGGAAGCCCTCCGGTGGAATCGGCTGCGCCCAGCGTGGCGAAAACCGAGCCGAAATGCCCGGTAGGCGGATGCGCGCGTCGGCAAAAACGCGGTCGCTCCCCGGGGCTGCCGCGCGTGCGCGCACCCGTTGACCGACGCCAACAGGTGGATCCCCACCGGGAGATGGGCGGCGGAGCCCCCACTGCTATGGTGCGCCGATGTCATCGATCAAGCAGTTCCAGGTCACCTTCGACTGCGCGGAACCCGAGCGCGTCGCCCGCTTCTGGTGCGAGGTGCTGGGTTACGTCATAGCTCCCCCGAGCGGGTTCGCCACCTGGGACGATTACGAAGGGTCCCGGTCTCCTGAGGACCGGGGTTCGTGGTGTGCCTGCGGCGACCCCTCGGGGGTGGGCCCGCGGCTGTACTTCCAGCGCGTTCCCGAGGGCAAGGCCGCCAAGAACCGGGTGCACCTCGACGTGAGGGTCGGCACCGGGCTCGTGGGCGAAGAGCGCCTCGCCACGCTCGAAGCCGAGTGCACACGCCTGATCGCGCTCGGCGCGGTGCGCGTGCGGTTGTTGTACGACGGCGGTGACGACTCGTGCATCGTGATGCAGGACGTCGAGGGCAACGAGTTCTGCGTCGACTGAGCGTCCCGCGAGCCGGGGAGTCCGGGAGTCGCCCCCTTCTGGCCCCTGTCGGAGAGGCGGCCGTCTCCGAGGTGCGGGGAACGGGGCCCGCGTGCGATACCCGGGCCCCGTCCGGCCGTCGCCGGGGTCAGTAGCCCCACACGCTCAGCTCGGTGATGGATGCGAACAGGTGCCCCCATACCCATCCGCCGGGCGTGTCGGAGTCCGCGGTGACCGGATCCAGGGCGGACGCCTCGCGCAGGAAGTCCCCGATGCCGTCCTCCCCCGGGTGCGGGTTCCAGCACGCTCCCATGAAGCGGTACACGGCCTCCAGCAGCCGTACGAAGGTCTCGGTGTCCCGGGCGAAGGGGAAGGGCCCCTCTGCGTTGCGGACCATCCACACCGCGCCCGTGTCCGGGTGGACGAACACCCGGCCGCGGTCCGCGTGCCCGAGGTCGAAGGTGCCCAGCCACAGCAGGCCGTTCTCCTCGGGATCCTGCCGCCGGGCCCCCTCGGCGGTCCACCCCAGGGCGAACGAGGTCACCCCCGCCGCCCAGAACACCGGAAGGCCCGCCTCGGCGATCAGATCCCGCGTGGGGGCGTGGGCCAGCGTCGGCGGCTGGTGCGCCCGGGGCAGGCGCAGCACCCCGTCCGAGCCGAACGCCGCCTCCAGGCGGGCCGTGTCCAGCGGCGCCCGCGCGGGCGTCGGTCCCTCGAACCACGGTCCGCCCGTACCCCAGGACACGGCGTCGCAGTCGGTGGCCGGCCGGCCGGCCTCCGCGGCGGCGTTCCGCTCGATGACGACGAGGCCACGCGGCTCGACCAGCAGGATCCGGCCCCCGCCCAACGGGACGGGTTCCTCCCAGGTGTCGAGGCAGTGGAGGCCATGGTCGTCCCCGTCCGGGTCGAAGAGGACCGGACCGTCCTCGACCGGAGCGTCGAACGGCCGCTCGGTGAACTCCCCGCCGGCCGGTGCCGGGACCTCCTCACCGGTGGCCGGATCCAGCCAGCGCTCGCCGGCCAGCGCTGCCCAGAGCTTGAGCAGGACCCGGCCGTCCGGCCCCTCGTGGACCTCTACGTTGGCGTCCCCGCTCAGGTTGGGCCGGGCCCGGTAGGCGCCCACCGGCCGCCACCAGGCCCAGACGGTGCGCCACGGCATGTCCGGCTCGGCGCCGGCGACCAGCGCGGCATGGTCGTCATGGCCCAGTACCTTCGCGGCGAAGTGCAGCCACGAGGCGAACTCCGCCCGTGACACCTCGGCGTCGCCGAGCACCGCGACGGCCTGGGAGTACACCTCACGGCCCGCTCCCCCTCCCGTGTCGGGCAGGTCCCGGAGGGCTTCGGGTCCGGCCGTCAGCAGGGCCGAAGGGGAGGCGAACAGTGTGTCGAGATCATCATGAGGCATGCGGACATGGTGCCAACCCGCACGGACGCCACCGACCGCGGGAGCGGTCGGTGGCGTCCACGGGTTCACGGCTGCGCCACCACCCGGGCTTCGGCCGCGTGCCGGTTGCGGCGCAGGGCGTCGTGCAGGCGGACGGACTGGGTGACCAGCCGGGAGCGGCCGGTGCCGGTTGCCGCGGCGGCGAGGCCGGCCGGTTCGGGTGAGGCGGCTCCGGACTGCTCGACGCAGTCGGCGGCCAACGCGAGCAGCTCACCCGTACCGACGCCCGTGCCGCTGCCGCTGCCGCCACCGGTCAGCAACGCGGGCAGTGCGGCGGCCAGTACGGCCCACGTGGTCGCGTGGGCACCCGTCGCGGCGGCCGTGCGCAGCGAGTCCGCGAGCCGGCCCGGCTTGACCGTGCCCAGGCCGAGCAGCTCGGCCAGGTCCGTGCCCAGGCGTACGGTGTCCAGTTCGCCGCGGGCGGCGAGGGTGAGCAGCGCGTCCACGGCGGTCAGCCGGTCCTCGGGGTGCCGGGCCCCGAGTCCGACGGCGATCACGAGGTGCAGAGCCGGGCCGGCGGGTCCGCCGGCGGCGGCGAGCCGGGGCAGTACCGCCGCCCCGCCGCGTCCTCCGTGGACCGCGCAGGCCGTGACGGCCGGGAGCCACCACGCCGCCAGGGTCTCCCTGTCCTCGGGCAGGACGGCGCTCAGCGCGATGTCGTCCCACGAGTCCCAGCAGCGCTCGGAGGCGTCGCGCGGCCGGGCCAGTTCGCGGAACGGGTTCGGGAAGTCCCGCAGTACCGCCGGACGCGCCCCGGTGTCCAGGACGATCCGCTCGGGCTCTTCGGTGTACCTGTACCCCATGGCCGGCGCGACGCGGCGGGTGACGGGTGCGCCCTCGCCGTCCGGGCCCAGCCAGGCGGCCAGCCGGTCCCCCTCCGGCGTGCCCAGGGCGGCCGCCGCGGAGACGGCGGCCGGGTCGCGGCGGACCCGCAGCAGGGCCTGCGCGAAGTCTGCCGGGGCGGGGTCCTCCCCGAGGCGGCGGTACTCGGCGAGGCGCGCGACGAGGACCTCGGGGTCCAGGGAGCCGCTCCGCTCGGTGGGCGTGGCGAGGAGGAAGGGCAACGGCCGGTCCGTGATCCGCCGTGCGGTCTCGGTCAGGCGCGCGTGGTGGGCGTGGCGGAGCCCGGTGTGGTGGCAGTCGCTGGGCCGGCTCACGAATGCCCGGTGCCCCTCGCCTACCGGCCGCGCGCCCAGGACGGCGGCGGCGACGTCTTCCAGGCCGGGCTCCCGCACCGAGCTGGTGTGGTAGCGGGACTGCTCGGGGTCGAACCACCAGCGACCGGCCATGGCGGGCCCCAGCGCCTCGGCGAGGGCGGCTCGGTCCCGGTGGGAGTGGCGGACCAGGCCGTCCAGGGCGCGTTCGAACTCGTCGACTTCGACGGTACGGGAGTTGACCAGCGCGGCGACGAGTTCCACGGTCTCCGCGACCGTTTCCGGTGTGGGGGCGATCGGGACCGGTGTCGGGGGCGGCGGCAGGATCTCCCGGTAGGGCTCGGTGTCCTCGGCCGCGGTGGCGGACGCTCCGAAGAGGTCCGCCGCCCGGCCCCGGTGGGCCGGGCTCAGCAGCGTGGCCCGGTCGGCGAGTTCGGCCCGCAGCGCGGGGTCGTCGGTGAGGTGGGCGGCGGCCAGGTTCAGGGCCCGTTCCTGGATGTCGGTGTCCGGGTGCCCGAAGGCGTCGCCGAGTACCGGGAGGAGTTCGGGGGCCGCGGACGGGTCCCGGCGCAGTTCCTTGCCGAGGAGTACCAGTTGGGCGCGGACGAGCTTCTTCTCGGGGCGGAAGAGGGCGGCGGCCGACATCTCGGCGAGCAGACGGGGGGTGAGGCGGCCCGCCGCCGCGAGCCGGGCCAGTGTCTGCTGGGCCTGCCCGGCCACGGGTGACGGGGCGTCCGCGGTGAGCGCGATCCAGTCGGCGGCGCGCTCGCCTTCCTCGGCGTCGGTCGGGCTCAGGGCCTGCAGGATCGCCTGGTAGGGCTTCAGCTGGGCGGGTTTGCCGCCGCGCAGCAGGCGGGCGGTGCATCCGTCCAGGAGGGCGGCCCGGTCCACGTGTCCACCGGCGGCGAGGGCGGCCAGCGCGCCGGGCCAGTGGTGGGGGTCGTGCGGGTCGCAGCGCCCGACGAGGGCGCGGACCGGTTCGGCGGTCTCGAAGAGGCGCGGGAGGAGCGTGGTGAAGTGCGGGTCGCCGCGCAGGGCGGTCGGGAGCGGGGTGCGGGACGCGCCCAAGGCGGCCGCCCAGCCCTCCACGCAGCCGTCGGTCGTGGGCATCGGGCACCCGGCGAGCCGGACGAGTTCGCTGATCAGCGGGTAGTCCTGTTCGGCGGTGGCGGACCGGGCGGCCAGCCGGTGGGCGAGGTCGCCGAGCCATTGGGGGTCCCGCCCCGCCAGTACGTCGAGGAGGAGGTCGGTGGGGAGCTGCTGCCAGCGGCGCAGGTCGCGCGCGCCGAGCCAGGCGGCGGTGGCCGCCGCGCCGGTGGTGCAGCCGGCTCCGGCCACGAGCAGGGCGGGGCTCATCAGGTTCCGTTCCTGCCAGCGCTCCCAGCCGGAAGCACGCAGTTCGCCGCGCAGTTCCTTCAGCCCGGCGAGCAGGGCCTTGCGCCGGTCGCGGTCCAGCGGCTCCAGGAGTGCGGGAAGTTCGGCGGTGCGGCCCCCGCGGACGGTCGCGAGGACGTCGTCGTGGGTGGTGTTCATCGTGCGGCTCCGGTCGGGGCGGGGGAGGGGGGCGGGGGAGGGTGAAGGCGGTGGCCGCTCAGGCGGAGGCGGCTCAGGCGGAGGCGCCGGACGCGGAGGGCGCGGGCGTGGCGGCGCGCAGGGCCATCCGGGTGGCGAGGGCGTGCTTGCAGGGGCCGCGGCGACCCCGGTAGTCGGCCCACCACTGGCAGGTGCAGCTGAGCGCTCCGCCGGACTCGCGTACCCGGTAGCGGCGTTCACCGGAGGCCACGACGGCTCCGTGGGGAGGGTCCAGGGTGACGGCGCCCGCCTCCAGGAGTGCGCGGGCGGCGACCAGCCGGGGGTTGTGGCGCTCGGCGCGGCGGGCGTCGTAGGGCAGTTCGCGGTGGAAGTAGGCGGCTTCGGCGATGTCGTAGCCGACCCGGCCCGCCGTGCCGAGTCGGGTGAGGGCGGCCCGTACCCGTTCCACGGGAAGCCCCGACTGGTCGGCGAGGTCGGCCGGATCGATACGGGGTTCCCAGGCCAGCAGTACGGAGATCAGTTCGGCGTCCTCGGCCGCCGTGTCGGTGGCGAGGGCCTCCAGGACTCCGCCCTCCCCGGAGAATCCGCGGTCGGGCTCCGGGGAGAGGGTCAGGGTGAGCCGCATGCCCGGCAGGCCCAGTTCCCAGGCGGAGGCGGTGGGTTCGGCGCCGTGCGCCGCGGGTCCGTATACGCGCAGGCCGGTGGCGTGCCGCAGCACCCGCTGGAGCGCGGCGAGGCGTTCGGGCCCCGCCAGGCAGACCGCGCCCGGCACCGGCCGGGTGGTGGGGCGCAGCGTACGGCCCGCGGGCACGACCCACAGGGCGGCTCCGGAGGCGGTGGCGCCTCCGGGGTTGCGCGGGAGGGAACGCAGGAAGCGGGCCGTCTCGGTGGCGGTCAGTTCGGCGCGCAGGTCGAAGCCGGTGGTGATGGCCTGGGACTCGGCGAAACCGCGCAGCCAGCGGTCGGGCAGCGGCACCTTCTTCTCCACGACCGGACCGTCGAGGGTGGTCACCGCCATCTCGTCGGGCCCGACGCGCAGGTGCAGCGGGTCGTCTCCGGTGAGGCGGGACAGTGCCTCGCGCAGCGGGTTGTTGACGTCGACGTTGGTGGTGCCGTGGCCGGTTTCGGCGCCGCGCAGGCCTTCGGGCAGTACGTCGAGGCGGGCGTAGACCCCGCAGCATCCGGAGAAGGATTCGAAGCGCAGCCGGTCGCCGTTCCCCGTGACCACCGGGTCCAGCGAGGCGCGCAGGGTGCGCCGGTGGTAGCGGGCGGCGGCCACGTCCGCGACGGCGAGCAGGGCCCGCGCGGCCGCCTGGGGGGCGCTCAGGAACCCGGTGAAGAAGCGGGGGTGCGCCTCGGCCCCGGCCGGGGTCAGACCCCCCGCCGTCTCCAGCCCGAGGGCCTGGCCCGTCCCGGCGGAGGTCAGCGCGGAGGGGCGGGCGTAGGCGAAGGTGTGTGCGGTTCGCGTCATGTCCGGAACGCTAGGCGGAGCCACTGACAACACCCGTGCGCACGGGGGCGGACGGCGTCCGCGCGCTAGCGGAAGGGGCTGATTCCGGCTACCAACAGCCTTTGACCGTAAGTGACTTCGCCTTCAGAGAGCAGTCCGCGTGGCGGCTTCGGCGGGCGCCGGAGGCCAGTCCGCGCGGAGCGGGGCGATGGCCGGTTCCACCACGGCCGGGGGCAGTTGGGCGGGCCGTTCGGGCTCCCTCCAGGGCCCGCCCGGTCCGTGCGGTCGGTCGGTCGGTCGGTCGGTCGGGGCAGTCGGGCGGTCGCGGCGGTCGGGGGTGGCGGGCGTGACGTCGGCCTGCACGTTGTTCACGGCATCGCGGCAGGCCCGCCGGACCGGCGCAAGGGGGTGTCACGCGGCCGGGGCGCCATGACCGCGGGGGTGGCCGACCGGTTCCACGGACGCGGGCCGGGGTCGTGCCAGCCCGTGGCGGTCGGCCCAGGAGCTGATGGCCGCGGCCAGTTCCCCGGGCCGGTCCTCGGGGGAATGATGGCCGGCGGGCCCGTGGTGGGACGTCTCCAGACCTGCGATGTTCTCCTCGCACCAGGCCACCGCCCCCGGGTCGGTCATCGCGCCCGGGCCCGGCTCGAACGCGGCGAGCAGCTTCGGGACGTGGGGGCTGGAGGCCAGCCAGGACCCGTAGCGCTCGACGCGGGCCACGACGTCGGCGGGCTCGCCGTCCAGCGGCATCATCCGCGTCCATGCCAGGACCGGTCGGCGGCTGTGCGGTGTGGGGAAGGGCCGACGGTAGACGTCGAGGTCGGCGGGGGCGAGCGGGGTGGCGAGGGTGTCCGGGAGCCCCTCGATGAACAGCGACTCCTCCAGGATCATCCGCTCGCCCACCCCGGGGGTGCGCAGGAGGGTGAACAGCTGCCGTCCGGCGGCCGGGAACTCGTCGCCGACCAGCGGCTTGACGATCGTCTCGGTGAAGGCGAGGCCGAGGACGGTACCGGGAAGGCGGGCGGCGCGGTCGAAGGCGAGGGCACCACCCCAGTCGTGGCCGATGAGCACCGCCTCGTCGATGCCGAGGGCGTCGAACCAGGCGTCGAGGTGACGGGCGTGGTCGTCGAAGGAGTAGGCGAGGTCGGGCTTGCCCGATTCGCCCATGCCGATGAGGTCGGGGGCCAGCAGGCGGCGGCCGGGCGCGGCGACACCGGGCAGGACGTTGCGCCACAGGTGGGAGGAGGTGGGGTTGCCGTGGAGGAAGACGAACGGCAGCCCGTCGGGGTCGCCGGACTCGCGGTAGTGGAGGGTGGATCCGAGGACGGGGAGGGTGGGCATCGTGGTGCGGGTCCGTTTTCTGTTCGGGGGACGTCAGAGGTTGAGGCTGAGGAGGCCGTCGACGGCGATCTCCACGACGACCAGGTCCGGCGGGGCGGGCGGCGGTGTGCGGTAGCGGTCGGTGTAGCGCCGCACCGCTTCGGCCAGCCGCCCGGGGTCGTCGGTGACGCGGGCCCGGCCCTCCAGGGTGACCCAGCGGAAGCCGTCCGCCTGGCAGAGCGCGACCCGGGCCGCCGCACCGCCCGCCAGCACGTTCCGGGCCTTGCGCGCCCCCGCCCGGGTGGTCACCCGGGCGAGGCCGTCGGCGGCGTCGAAGGTGAAGCGGACGGGGGCGGCGTGCGGGGTGCCGTCGGCGCGGAGGGTGGTGAGGACGCCCGGATCGGGACGGTTGAGGAACTCGGCTGCCCCGAAGGGGAGTCGGACGGCCGGGTGGCTCACTTCTTCTTCACGCCCTCGTTCCAGACCAGCTTGGCGACGTTCGGCTTCACGGCCGTGGTGATGACGCCCATGGCCGTACGGACGTAGCGCCGCTCCCCCAGTTCGCGCAGCATGCTCGCGGCGAGGTCGGTACGGGCGGTGAACACGCCGTCCGCGCTGCTCTCGGCCGTGCGGTAGTCGGTGACGGCGGGGTGCTCGAAGAGGCCGGAGGGACGGACGAGGGTCCAGTCGAGGCCGGTCTCCCGGACTACGGCCTCCATGCGGCGCATGTCCTCGTGCACCGGGCGGGCGAGCCGTCGGTTCACCAGCGGGTCGAAGACGTGGTTGAAGAAGTGCGCGCCGGTGGGGCGCCAGTTCGGGTCGGCGACGCTGGATGTGACGGCCAGCAGGCGCCGGACGCCGCGGCGGGCCATGGCCGAGGTGATCGCGGTGGCGCTCGCCGAGTACGTGGTGACGGTCCCGCCGCCGGGGCGTGTACCCAGCGCGGAGAGCACGGCGTCCGTCCCGTCGATCGCGGCGCCCACCGCCACCGGGTCGGTGGCGTCGGCGACGGCCACGGTGAGACCGGGCCGTGCGGGGAGGGAGCCGGGACGGCGGGTCACGGCGACGACCTCGTGGCCTGCGGCGAGGGCCTGGTCGGTGAGGTGGCGGCCGGTCGGACCGTTCGCGCCGAATACCGCGATGCGCATCATGTCGGGGAGTCCCTTCGTGTGGTCGGTGGAACGCCCTTGACTGTGCCGATCACGAAACGCAGGCTCAACGCTGATGAATAACGACGCCGCCGCCCCCACCCGCCCCCGGGGCCGCCCCCGGGGAAATCCGCCGACCCGCGAGTCCATCGTCGCGTCGGCCCGTTCGCTGTTCCTGGAGCACGGCTACCGCGGCACCACCCTGCGCGCGGTGGCCGGGGCCGCCGGGGTCGACCCGGCCCTGATCTCGTACCACTTCGGCTCGAAGAAGGGCCTGTTCGCGGACGTGATGCAGTTCCAGTGCGCCACCGCGCTGACGGTGGACGACGTCCTCGGCGGAGACCCGGCCACCCTCCCCGACCGCCTGATCGACGCGGTGACGGGCCTGTGGGAGGACGACGGCTTCCGCCGGCTCACCGCCCGGGGCGACGAGGCGGCCGAGGCGATCCGCGAGTACCTGGAACACGAGCTGCTGGCCCGGCTCGTTGAATTCCTCGGCGGCCGGGACGCGACGGCACGGGCGACGGCCGTGGTGACGATCCTCGGCGGTCTCGTCTACACCCGCTATCTCAACCCCCTCCCCACCCCGGCGGCGCTCACCCCCGCGGAAGCCCGCCATGCCCTCGTCCCGGCGCTGCGCGCGGCACTGTCCCCGGTGCCCCGGGGCCGCACCCCGCGCCCCGCACCGGGACGGGCCGTCGGGGCGCGCTGACCGACGGGCGCCGATCGGGGGGCGCTGATGGGCGGGCCCTCATGGGCAGGCGTCGATCGGCGGGCCCTGATCGGCGGGGCGTCCCGGTTCAGGCGGCGGGGACGCGCACCCGCACCGATTTGCCGAACTCGTCGGCGGTTACCGCGAGTTCGCCGCCCGCCTCGGCGGCCAGCCGCTGGACGAGCAGCAGTCCGCGCCCGCCTTCGGCGTCCCGGGTGACCGCGGCGGCGGGTCCGGGCAGCCGCGGCAGGGCGGTTGCACCGTCCGCGACCTCCAGACGCAGCCATCCGCGGTCGCAGGCGAGGCGGACGTACATCCGCCCGGTCTCTCCGGCGGCGTGCCGGACGACGTTGCCCACGAGCTCACTGACGGCCAGCAGCAGGGTGTCGGCGAGGTCGGCGGCTATCCGCCACCCTTCGAGCACGGCGCGGACCCGGCCGCGGACCAGCGGAACGCTCGCGGCGGTGGGCGCGGCGACCGAGTGGACGAAGGTCCCGACGGACGCGGGGCGGGTGGCTGCGGTGAGCATGGGGTGCTCCCAGAGGGGATGCGCGACGGAGCCGTCCCGGGGGTGGGTGGCTCGTGTAACCGTTCCGATGACCGGACGGCCGGGGGGCTTGTCGCCGGGGGAAACGCGCCGCTAGAGTCGTGATTACACGTGTAACACGCTACCTCCCCCAGGCCCCACGCGCAAGCATTTCGGACAAAACGCCGCAGCGCCCGGGGCCGACAGAAGGGCCGAGATGACCCGATCGCACCCGGCCGAGCCCTACCCGGCGGAGCCCGACCCGGCCGACCTGACCTGGCCTCCCCCGCCCTACCGGCCCCCGGTGCCGGCCGTGACGGACGAGCACGGCGTGCGCCGCTTCGACGGGATCACCTACGCCACCACGCCCGGCTACCGCCCCCGCCTCCTCGACGTCCGGGTCCCCGCCGGCCCGGGACCGTTCCCGGCGGTCGTCTGGATCCACGGCGGCGGCTGGCTGGACGGCGACCGCCGCTACCCGCCGCCGACCGTGCCCGCCGCCCTGTTGCACGGCTCGGTCCTGGACGCCGGGCTCGCACTCGTCTCCATCGACTACCGGCACAGCCTCGAAGCCCCCTTCCCCGCGCAACTCCACGACGTGAAGGCCGCGATCCGCTACGTCCGCCACTTCGCCGGAGCCCTCGGCATCGACCCGGACCGGCTGGCCGTGTGGGGCGAGTCCGCGGGCGGCCACCTGGCGGCGCTGGCGGGCCTCGTCGGCCCCGGCACCGCGGACGCCGAGGCCCTGGAGGGCACACACGGAGTCGGCAAGGGAGACACCGGGGTGTGGGCCGTCGTCGACTGGTACGGCGTCTGCGACCTCGTCGCCCTCACCGGGCACCCCGTGCCCGCGCAGGTGGCCGGCACCGGGTTCCCCGACCCGTACGCCGCCCTCCTGGGCGGCACCGAGGCGGAGCGACCGGCACTGGCACGGGCCGCGAGCCCGCTGACGTACGCGGCGGGCCCGAAGCCGCCGCCGTTCCTGCTGGTCCACGGGACTCGTGACGGCCTGGTCCCGTTCAGCCAGAGCGAGGCGCTCGCCCGCGCCCTGGCCCAAGCGGGTGGCGAGGCCGTCCTGCGCCCCGTCGAGGGCGCCGACCACATCTTCCTCGGCTCCCGGGACGTCCCGGCGATCGTCGCGGAGAGCGTGGCGTTCCTGGCCCGCCACCTGGAGGCGGCGGGGACCTGAGCCTTCTCGCACCCGGCCGGACCCGGCCCCGCCGCCGGTGCGCCGACCGGGAGCCGCCCGCGACCGCCGGGGGGCGGCCGCAGGCGCCCCGGTCGGCGCACCGGCGGCGGCCATGACGGGCGCGGGGTACGACGGATGGCGCCGCTACCGCGACTGGACGGCGAACAGCTGGACGGCGTACTCGCCGCTCGTCCCGATCCCGGTCTCCTTGTAGGTGCAGTTCAAAATGGCGGCGCGGTGCCCTCGACTGCTGGCCATCCAGCCGTCGACGTGGGACTTCGAGGAGTGGTGGCCCGGTCCGGAGACGTTCTCGGAGGAGGGCCCGGCGGGTGAGTATCCGGCCCGTTCCATCCGCTGCAGGTCACTGGAACCGTCGGAGCCGGTGTGCGCGGTGAGGTGGTTCGCGGCCATGTCGTCGGCGTGCGCCTGGGCGGCCCGCATGAGTCGCGCGTCTTCCTTGAGGGGTTCACAACCCTCCTTGGCCCGTTCGGCGTTGACCAGGGAGAGGATCTCGCTCGCGGAGGACTGCTGCACGGCGCGGGTGACGGCGGCCGGAGTCACCGCCGTCGCCGCCGGGGAGGCACTCGCGGTGAGGGCACCGCCGAGCACCAGCAGCGGGGCCGTACAGGCGACGGCGCACACGCGGCGGATCCGGCTGTTCTTGCTGCACATGGACATTCCCCTTCGTAGGGGGTCGTGGGGAGCCGCCGACGGCCCCCGGCCTCCGGCGGCGGCCGCTCTCGGGCGGCCGCGGAGCGGGGCGGGCGCGCGCAGCCCCGCTGGGGGGACGCGCACTGCCGCGGGGCGATGCCGCTACGGCGCCTCCTCCTGGCAGTTCCACCCTACGGCCGGGGGCACGGCCCCGCCGTCCGGAGCCCGCGCCGGCCGAGAGGCCGGACGGCGGGAAACGGGAGACCGGGCGGGCGGGAGGCACGCAGGTCAAAAGGTCAGCAGGCAGGGGGCAGGGGGCAGGGGGCAGGAACTCAGGAGGACCGGCGGTGCACGAGGACGGCCTCCGTCGCCGGGACGGGCCCGGTCGCACCGGTCTCGATCAGCTCGTGCACGGCGTCCGCGATCCGGGCCGGAGTGGGCAGTTGCAGGCGGATCGTGGTGAGCGCCGGCTCCTGGAGCCCGGAGAGGACAAGGTCGTCCGAGCCCACCATCGCCACCTCGTCGGGCACCGTGACGCCCTCGGCCCGGAGCGCGTGCAGGAGCAGCGCGGCGTACTCGTCGTTGTAGGCGAAGACGGAGTCCAGGTCCAGGCTCCTCCAGCGCCGGGCGAGCCCGGTCGCGGACTCCCGGGTGTAGGCCAGTTCCACCGGGGTGACGGTGGCCGGGTGGCGGGCGGCGACCGACTCGACCCCCGCCAGGCGCGGCCGGGCGAAGGTGGCGAGGCCCCGCTCGCGGGGCAGGACGACCCCGATCCGGGTCCGGCCGCGGGCGATGAGGTGCTCGGCGGCGGTGGCTCCGATGCGGGCGTGGTCGAAGCCGACGGTGTGGACGCCGGGCACGGGACCCGAGGCGAAGGCCAGTACCCCGCGGACCCCGGCGCGGCGCAGCAGGTCGGCCGCCCGGCCGGTGAGCCGGTCGCCGTCGAGGGCGATGACCGCCGCCGGGCGCAGTTCGGCCCAGGCCCGCGCGGCGTCGACCGGGTCGGTGAACCGGCCGGCGTGCAGGACCGCCGTGTAGCCGTGGCGGTCGAGTTCGCCGTACAGGTCGTCGACCCATTCGCTCACGAGGCGGCCGATCGCGGAGACCGATGCCGGCAGGAGGACGAGGTTGCTGCGTCCGGCGCGCAGGGACCGGGCGGCGGCGTGCGGGACGTACCCGAGCCGGCGGGCCGCGTCCAGGACCCGGGCGCGCGTGGGTTCGCTGACCCGGTGGCCCTGGGTGCCGTTGAGGACGAAGGAGACGGTGGCGCGCGACACCCCTGCGAGCCTGGCCACGTCGGCGCTGGTGATCGGGGCGGGGACGGGGGTTTCTTCGGCCATGACGTCGCTCGACGTTCCTCGTGCTCGGTTCGTGCCTGCCTACGGCCGAGGTTACACGAGTCAAGACGAGGCGCGGCGGCTGATTCCGCCCCTCCCCGGGCCGCGCCCTCACCGCGGCCCGCACCCGTGACCGCTCCCCCGCTGCGGATCCTGCTCACCAACGACGACGGCTACGACGCGCCCGGCATCCGCAAGGCGTTCGCGCGGCTGACCGCCGCCGGGCACGACGTCACCATCGTCGCCCCGCTCACCAACCAGAGCGGCACGGGCACGAAGACGACGAGTGCCCCCTCGATCCGGGTGGAGCACCCCGAACCGAAGGTGTGGGCCGTCGACGGCACTCCGGGCGACTCGGTGGCCTTCGGCCTCTCCGAGGTGTTCGGGGGACGCGCCCCCGACCTGGTGGTGTCCGGTACCAACCACGGCCCGAACGTGGCCGGTCTGGCCACCCACTCCGGTACGGTCGGCGGCGCGGTCACGGCACTGGAGTCCGGTGTACCCGCGATCGCGTTGAGCACCGGCGGCGTCTCGGTGCCCGATCCGGTCACCACCGTCAACGCGATGGACCCCACGGTCGACTTCGCCGCCAGACTGATCGACCGGCTGCGGTCGCGCGCCGGGTCCGGGCCGCTGCTGCCCGAGGGTGTCGGCCTGAACGTGAACCACCCCGTGGCCGGTCCCGACGGCAGGGGAGCGGCCCGCGGTGTGGCCGTCACGTTCCAGGACCCGCAGCCGATCCTCTCGGCGGACTTCACCGACTCGGGCGACGGCACCTGGAACGTGGACGTGAGACCCGGTCTCCGCCCGGGGGTGAGGGGCGGAGACGTGGAGGCCGTCAGCGCCGGCCGGGTCGCGGTCAGCCCGATGCGCGCCACCGGGAACACCGGGCCCCTCGAACACGCCGTGGCCTCGGCTCTGATCGCCGGCCTCCGGCCCTGACGACCGCCGCACCACCGCACCACCGCACCGCCGCGCGTGCGTGCACACGGACGGTGGTCCGCCGCCGTACGGTCTGACGGACCCGGCCGGGCTCAGGGGCCGATCACGCTCAGGCCGGCCCAGAGCGCGGTCACCGCGGCCGCGAGCGCCGCCGGAGTGGTCAGCAGTCCGAGGCGGCTGAACTCGCCGAGGGCCACCCGGTCGTCGTGATCGTGGAGGATGCGCCGCCACAGCAGGGTGGCGAGCGAGCCGACGTAGGTCAGGTTGGGGCCGATGTTCACGCCGATCAGTACGGCGAGGACGGGGCCGGGGCCGGCCGGGGCGGCCAGCGGGAGCAGGGCCAGGACGGCCGGCAGGTTGTTGATCAGGTTCGCCAGGAGCGCGGCGACCGCGGCCGTGGCCAGCAGGGCGGGGAGGGAATCGCCCGTGGGAAGGACCGTGGCGAGGGCGTCGCCGAGGCCGCGGTCGACCACGGCCCGTACGACGACGCCCAGGGCCAGGACGAACAGGCAGAACGCCGGTGCGGCGGAGGCGACGAGCCGGCGCGGTGTCGTGCGGCGCCGGGCCAGCGCGCGGCCCGCCAGGACGAGGGTGCCCGCGAGGGCGGCCCAGACGGGCCCGGCCCCCGCGAAGGAGGCCAGCGCGAATCCCGCCAGCGTCAGCGCGAGGACCACCACCGTGAACCGGGGCACCGGCGCGGCGTCCTCCCCGGTGCCCGTCCGCCCGGCAGGCACGGCGGCCAGGTCGGCCCGGAAGAAGCGGCGCAGCACTCCGTACTCGACGACGATCGCGGCCAGCCAGGGCAGCGTCATCAGGGCGGCGAACCGGGTGAAGGACAGGCCGCTGGCGGTGAAGGCCAGCAGGTTGGTCAGGTTGGAGACGGGCAGGAGCAGGGAGGCGGAGTTCGCCAGGTGCGCGGTCGCGTACACGTGCGGCCGGGGCCGGGCGCCGATGCGGGCGGCCGTCGCGAACACGACCGGGGTCAGCAGCACCACGGTCGCGTCCAGGCTCAGTGCGGCGGTGATCACCGCGGCGACCGCGAACACCCCGCCCAGCAGGGTCTTCGGACTCCTCCCGCACCTGCGGGCCACCGCGTCACCGGCCGCCCGGAACAGTCCTTCGTCGGCGCAGAGCCGGGCGAGCGCCAGGATCACCGCCAGGAAGCCGACCACCGGCAGCAGCTCGCGGGTCTGCTCCCACGCGGCCTGCGGGGAGACCACCCCGAGCCCGATCAGCGCCGCGGCGGCCGGTACGGCGGCGGTGGCCTCGGGCAGCCCGCGCGGCCGTATGACGGCGAAGGCCAGCACGCCCAGCAGCAGGGCGAGCGACAGCGACTCGGCTATGACGGTGTTCAGCGCGCACTCCCGGCCGACGAGGACCAACCCGGCCGGACAGCGGCCACGAAACCGCACATCAGGATGCCACCATCGGCGCGGACCCCGGACCACCCTCGGGGTGCCGCCGTGCTCGCGGGCACGCCCACGGGCTGTCGCCGCGGTCCGCGGGCCCGGCCGTGGCAGACTCGGCACCGCGCGGAATCCCGGCCCCGTCCCCCGCGGGAGGACCCCCTTGTTCCACCGCCGCACCCTCCTGCGCGGACGGACCGCCACGCTGGCCGTCGTCGCCCTGTTCCTGACCCTCACCGCCGGCACGTCCCGTGTGCCGCACGCTCCGCGGCCCGCCCCCGGGCCCGCGGCGACCCGGGTCGGCTCGGTGCCGGGCAGCCGGACCGTCCTGTCCGGGTACGCGATCCGGTCGACGGCCGAGGTCGCGGACCCCGGGGCCGCCGTCTCCAGGCCGGGCTATCGGACGGCCGGCTGGTATCCGGCCGGCTCCCGCTCCACCGTGCTCGCGGCCCTGCTCGCGGCCGGTGTCCACCCCGACCCCTTCTACTCCACCAACCTGAAGCGGGTCCCGGCCGCGGACTTCGCCGTGCCCTGGTGGTACCGGTCCGACTTCGTCGTCACCGAACCGGCCGTCCGTACGTACCTGGACTTCAGCGGGGTCGTCTCCGCCGCCGACGTCTTCGTCAACGGCCGCCTCGTCTCCCCGGCGGCCACGGTCGCGGGCGCGTACACCCGGCACGAACTCGACGTCACCGACCTGATCACGGCGGGCACCAACACCGTCGCCTTCCGGGTCCAGCCCAACGATCCGCGCAAGCGGCTCACGACGGGCTGGCTCGACTGGCTGCAGCCGCCGCCCGACGGGAACATGGGCCTGGCCCGGGACGTGACGGTCCGCCGCGGCGGGCCGGTCGCCCTGGGCGACGCGCACGTGGTGACCTCCCTGGCCCTGCCGTCGATGTCCTCCGCCGACCTGACCGTCAAGGCCCGGGTGCGCAACGACTCGCCGGCCACCGTCACCACCACGGTGTCCGGTACCGCCGGTCCGGCCGCCGTCAGCCGCAGCGTCACCCTCAAGCCCCACGAGACCAGGACCGTGGTCTTCTCCCCCGCCGACCACCCCGCGCTCCGGCTGCGCGCGCCCCGCGTGTGGTGGCCCGCCGCGATGGGCGGGCAGCCGATGTACACGCTCGACCTGACCGCGACCGTGGACGGCACACCCTCCGACACCGCGCACCAGTCCTTCGGGATCCGTGAGGTGCGGGCCCCGCTGAACGCCGACGGCGCCCGGCAGTACGAGGTCAACGGCCGCCCGCTGTTGATCAAGGGGGGCGGCTGGTCCCCCGACGAGTTCCTGCGCTGGGACCCGGCGTACGTCGAGGACCGGCTGCGGTACGCCCTCGACCTCGGCCTGAACACCCTGCGCCTGGAAGGGCACATCGAGCCCGACGAGTTCTTCGACCTCGCCGACCGGTACGGGATCCTGACGCTTCCCGGCTGGGAGTGCTGCGGCAAGTGGGAGGGGGAGGTCAACGGCACCGAGGCCGGCGAGCGGTGGGAGGCCGCCGACTACCCGGTGGCCAAGGCCTCCATGGCCGCCGAAGCCGCCCGGCTCCGCCACCACCCCAGCGTCGCCTCCTTCCTGATCGGCAGCGACTTCGCGCCGAACCGGACCATCGAGCAGGGTTACCTCGACGCTCTGAAGGCCGCCGACTGGACGGCCCCGGTGATCCCCGCGGCCTCCAACGCCTCCGCGCCGATCAGCGGGAACTCCGGGATGAAGATGACCGGCCCGTACGACTGGGTCCCGCCCTCGTACTGGTACGACAAGCGGGAGGGCGGGGCCACCGGCTTCAACTCCGAGACCAGCGCCGGCCCGGACGTCCCGACCCTCGACACGCTGCGCCGCATGATGTCGCCGGCCGAGCTGGAAACCCTCTGGAAGGATCCGTCCGCCGCCCAGTACCACCGCTCCCCCTCGGCGACCTTCTCGACGCTGCGGCTGTACGACGACGCGCTGTCCAACCGCTACGGTCCCCCCACCGGCCTGGAGGACTACGTACGCAAGGCCCAGCTGGCGCAGTACGAGAACGTGCGCGCGCAGTTCGAGGCGTACGCCCGCAATGCCAAGGACGCCTCCGAACCGTCCACCGGCGTCGTGTACTGGATGTTCAACAGCGGCTGGACCTCGCTGCACTGGCAGTTGGTGGACCGCTACCTCGACCAGGGCGGCGCCTACTTCGGGGCGAAGAAGGCGAACGAGCCCCTGCACGTCCAGTACGGCTACGACGACCGCGCGGTGACCGTCGTCAACAACCGGACGTCCGGGGCCTCCGGGCTGACGGCTCGGGTCACGCTCTTCGGCACGGACGGCGAGCCGGCGTACGACCGGACGGTGACCGGGCTCGACGTCGCGGGCGACGGCGCGAGCAAGACCGCGCTGACCGTCCCCGCCTCGGTCCCGGGCCTGTCCACCACCTACCTGGCGCGGCTGCTGCTCACCGACCGCAGCGGGCGGGAGGTGAGCCGCAACGTCTACTGGCTGTCCACCGAGGCGGACGTGCTCGACTACGCGGAAACCGACTGGTATCACACGCCCACCACCTCCTACGCCGATCTGACGGGGCTGAACACGATGGCGCGGACGGCCGTCTCCGCGACGGCTTCGACCACGCGGGACGACGGTTCCGGGACGTCCACGACGACGGTGACCGTGCGCCACGCGGGCACGGGGAACGCACCGGCCCTGCTCACCGACGTCCATCTGGTGGGCGCCGGGGGCGCGCCCGTGCTGCCCGTGCGGTGGAGCGACAACCAGATCAGCCTGTGGCCGGGTGAGTCGGCGACGCTGACGGCCGCCTACCGGACGGGCGATCTGCGCGGAGCCGCGCCGCGGCTGCGGGTCTCCGGGTGGAACACCCCGACGGTGACGGTCCCGGCCGGCTGACCGCGACGGTACGGGACGGGACGCGCGCGTGCCGTCGCTGCGGGGGCGGCGACGGCACGACGGGTGGATCGGGGCCCCGCGTCAGGGGCAGCTGATGCGGATGTCTCCGGAGTCGGTGGTGCAGGTGTCGGTGCCGCTGCCGCCGTTGGCGGTGTCGTTGCCCGCGACGCCGTCGGTGGTGGTGAGGCGGTCGTTGCCGTAGGAGCCGGTCAGGATGTCGGTGCCGGGTCCGCCGTCGAGGGTGTCGTCGCCGTAGCCGCCGTCGATGTTGTCGTTGCCGTAGCCGCCGTAGACGGTGTCGTTGCCGTAGCTCGCGCGCACGGTGTCGTTGCCGCCGAGCGTGCAGATCACGTCGTTGAAGTAGCCGCCGTTCAGGGTGTCGGCTCCGCTGGTGCCGATGATTGTGCAGCCGTGTGCGTTGTTCACCGAGGTGGTGGAGTTGGCCGTGTTGTCGCCGGCGGCCGGGTCCGGCTGGGTGGCGGTGACCCTGGCCGTGCCGGTGAGCGTGCCGGTGGCCCGCGGTTCGGCCGTGACCGTGACCGTCGCGCTCGCACCCGGGGCCAGGCTGCCGAGGGCGCAGGTGGCCGCGGTCGCCGTGGTCGTGCAGGTGCCCTGGGAGGTGGTGGCCGAGGTGAGGGTCACACCGGCCCCGGAGAGCGTGTCGGACAGGCTGACGCCGGTCGCGGTGGCGGTGGAGGACGCCGAGTTGGAGACCCGTACCGTGTACGAGGCACGGTCTCCGATGCTGACGGTGGTCGCTGCGGTCCTCGTCACCGCGAGGTCGGCGCCCGGCGGCGGGGGGGGGTGTGCCGTCGCCGCCCTCGTAGCGGGCGAGGGCGAAGGCGGAGCCGGCCGTGTGGCCCGCTGCGACGATCTTCCCGTCCGGCTGTACGAGCACCCCGCGGGCCGCGTCGAAGTCCCCGAAGCCGGTGACCACGAAGCCGTCTCCGCCGAAGCCGGTGTCCACGGTGCCGTTGGTGTTGAAGCGGGCCAGGCCGAAGTCGTTGGCCTCGGAGCTGTTGGGGTCGTCGGCCTGCCCCGCGATGACGATCTTGCCGTTCGGCTGGAGTGCCAGGGCGGACGCGCCCCCGCCGTCACCGGGGAAGGCGACGGAGCGGCGCCCGCCGGTCCCGAATCCGGTGTCGGCGCTGCCGTCGGCGTTGTAGCGCAGCAGGGCGACGCCCGCGCCGCCGTCACCCGCGGCGACGACCTTCCCGTCCGGCTGCACCGCCACGGCGTTGCCGAACTCGGTGCCGCCGAAGTCCGCTGTGACCATGCCGTCGCCGCTGAAGGTGGTGTCGAGGGTGCCGTTGGCGTTGTAGCGGGCGACGCCGATGTCGAAGGCGGTGTTGCCCACGTAGCCGACCACGAGGACCTTGCCGTCCGACTGGAGGGCCATGCCGCGGGCGGTGCCCCCGGCGTCCTGGGGCGAGGCCGGGGTGAAGCCCGCCACCACCGCTCCGTCCCCGCCGAGGCTCGGGTCGAGGCTTCCGCCGCTGGTCAGGCGTACCAGCGCGAAACCGCCACCGGCGCCCTTGCCCGCGGCGATGATCCTGCCGTCGGGCTGTACCGCCACGTCCGCGCCGTCCGCGGACCCGCCGAACTCGTCGACCCGTACGAGGCCGCCGTCGCCGAAGCCGCCGTCCAGGCTGCCGTCGGTGTTGTAGCGGGCCACGGAGAAGAAGCAGCAGCCGCCGCCCTCCCCGGGCACTTCGGTGGTGCCCGCCACGACGATCTTCCCGTCCGAGGGCTGCACCGCCACCGCGTTGGCCACGTGCGCGCCACCGCCGAAGTCGCTGGTCACCCGGCCGTCACCGTCGAAGGTGGTGTCCGGGCTGCCGTTGGTGTTGTAGCGGGCGAGGGCGAAGCCGCCCTCGCTGAGGCCCGCCACGACCAGTTTGCCGTCGGCCTGCCGTGCGACGTCGTGGCCTTCCGCGAACCCGGGGAAGACGGTCGTCACCCGCCCGCCGGGGCCGAAGGCGGGGTCCAGGTCTCCAGGGGCGGCCAGCGCGGTGCCGGGCAGCAGGAGTACGAGTACCAGGCCGAGCGCGGCCGGCAGCCCGGCCCTCCCACCGGGTCTGCGGCGCGGCTGCGCCGGTGTGGGGTGTGCGTGGGTCATGGGGGTACGGACCTCCGGTCCTCGCGCGTCGTACGGGAAGCAGCGCACAGCTTCGTGCCGGGCCCGGCCCGCACCCCGCGGAACGTGCCGCACCACGCCCACCGGAGCGCCGGGAACCACCCCGGCGGAGGAGCGCGCGGGGTGCACTCGGCGATGATGATCGGCATGACACCGATCACCCACCTCGAACTCACCGGATTCACCGAGCAGGAGCCGGGGGTGTGGACCGACGCTCGGGGCCTCGTCCTGTCGGTCCACTTCTTCGGCCTCGCCCCGGACCTGCCCGCCCCTCTCGACGACCCCGGCCGGCTCCGCCACGGGCTCGCCCGGTCCGTCGCCGCGGCCGGCGCGGGCCTGATCGAGGCCGTGGTGGGCGAGGTGGACTCCGTCCCCGCCGTCCGTCAGCTCGTGAAGGTCCGGCGGCCGAACGGCCACGGGCAGGTGTTCCTCGGCTCGTGGACGGTGCCGCGGGCCACGTGCAGCGCCACGGTGAAGGTCCAGGCCGGTGAGGGCGCGACGACCGGGGTCCGTGAGTCCGTCGTCCTGGCCCGTACGGGTCCGGAGCGGTACTTCGCCCCGCATCCGTACGGGCCCGGCGTCGAGGGAGGACTGCCGTACCACGTGGGTGACCACGAGGAGTGGGACGCGGAGTTCCCCGACCACCCGCTCACCCTGGTCCGGGCCGCACTGCACCGCGTCATGGCGACCGTGACCCTGCACGACGGCTTCAAGACGCTTCCGCCCTTCGCCGCGGCGGTGCCCTCCCCCGTCCCCGCGCAGAGCCCGCCCGCGGCCGGCCCCGGCCCGTCCGGTGTGCGCCGCTGGTTCCGCCGGGGCTGACGGGGGGTGCGTACGGGCCGTCAGGGGCGGGGCGCGGAGGTGATCGTGGTGAGCGCGTCGTGGAGGCTGGAGGCGGCCGGCGGGCGCCCCCGCCAGCGGGCGCCGATGTGGCCGTCGGGGCGGACGAGCAGCGCTCCGTGCGGGGCGAGGCCGCAGCGCTCCGCGTGCTCGCCCCTGAGCGGTTCGATCCGCAACGGCCAGGACGGGGCGCTCTGGCGCGCCCAGAGGGCGGGGTCCGCGGTGATCAGGGTGAACCACGGGCCGAAGGCGTCGAGCGTGGAGCGCTCGCGGGTGAGCCAGATGTGCGGCATGCGGTGGCCCGGCTCGGCGGTGGGGACGTAGTGCGTGTCCGCGCCGTCCGCGCCGTCCGTGTCCCGGGTCGCCACGTCGCCCGCGTCGGGAGCCGTGCCGGCGCCCCCGAGCACGGCGCCGGAGCGGTAGGCGACACCGAGTACGAGACCGAGCTGGGCGAAGAACCCCTCCGACCACGGCAGTTCGACCTCTTCGGGCCGCACCGCCGGCCCACCGGACGCACACCGCTCGCGGCGCCGCCCCTGTACGTCGAGCGCGCGTCGGGTGTTGGCCACCGTCCGGCGGAGCGTCCGCCCGGCCACCGGTAGCCGTTCGGGCTCGTAGGTGTCCAGCAGGCCGGGGCCGGCCCAGCCCCGCAGGACGCCGGCCAGCTTCCAGCACAGGTTGTGCACGTCGGCGAGGCCGGTGTTCATGCCCAGACCCCCGAAGACGGGGACGGCGTGGGCGGCGTCGCCCGCCAGCAGGATCCGGCCGCTGCGCAGGCGTTCGGCGACGAAGGCGTTCATCACCCAGTGCTGGACCCGCAGCACGTCGGCGCGTACGCCGTCGCCGGGGCCGAGGGCGCCCGCGAGGAGAGCGGGCCAGTCGACGTCCGCCGGGTCCTCGGGGGTGGGCCCGAACCAGGCCCAGCCCCCTTCGGGGTACAGCGGGGCGAAGGAGCCGTGCGCGGTGAAGTAGACGCCGGCCGGCCGGCGCACCATCGGCCGAGGTCGGCGTCGAAGACGACGGTGGTGAAGTCTCCCAGCGCGCCGGGGCCGGTGGTCCCGATCCCCAGCCGTCGTCGTACGGAGGAATTGGCTCCGTCGGCGGCCAGCACGTAGCGGGCGCGGACGCGCGTGCGCGCCCCGTCGCGTCCGTGGTCGACCAGCGTGGCCACGACGTCCCGCGGCCCTTCGGCCAGGCCGACGAGCTCGGCTCCGAACCGCACCAGCGCCTCGGCGGCGGCGAGCAGGAGGGGCTCCAGCCGGTCCTGCGAGGTGACCACGCCGATCACCGGGCTCTCCGGGATCGCCGCGTTGACCCCGGCCACCGGCGCCTCGGCGAAATCTCCCCCGCAGAGGGTGTCGCGGAATCGGATGTGGCCGAACTCCGGCCCGAAGGCGCGGGACGCGATCCCGTCGGCGAGGCCGAGCTGACGGTAGATCTCCATCGAGCGCGCGTTGACCAGCCGGGAGCGGGGAAACGGCGACAGGGCCCGGCGTTTCTCGACCAGCAGGGTGGCCACGCCCCAGCGCTCCAGCAGCGCTCGCGCGGTGAGCCCGACCGGCCCGCCCCCGACGATCAGGACGTCGACCTCGGTGTCTGCCACGGACATGTCGGGCTCCTCCTGCTCGCCTCGGGCAGCCGGGGCACCGCGCGACCCTGCTGCGCGCCGCCCCGGCCTGGGACCGTCGCGACCATCAAGCACCTCCACCCGCGCCGTCCGGCCGCGCCGCGCCCGCCCTTCGCCCCGAGCGAAGATTCCTCCTCCCGTCGCCAATAGTCTATTTGGACTGTTAGATTTCGACCATGCCTCGTCGAGCCCTGGACAACCCGATCGTGCTGGCCGTGCTGGGCCTCCTCCTGGAACGGGCCGCACACCCCTACCAGATGCTGTCCGAGCTGCGGGAACGCAGCGACAGCCATGCCGCGGCGATCACGCGCGGCACCCTCTACAACACGGTCGCCTCGATGGCCGAGGCCGGCTGGGTGACCGACCGGGGCCGGCAGCGCTCGGGCAACCGGCCCGAGCGGACCGTCTACGAGCTGACGGGGGCGGGCCGCGAGGAACTCGTACGGCGGCTGGACTCCCAGATCCGCAACCCGAAGCGGGAGTTCTCCCGCTTCCTCGGAGCCGTCACCCACCTGGGCGCCCTGGGACCCGACGGCGCCGCCGAGGCGCTGACCGAGCGCGTCGAGCGCCTCCGGGAGCGCACGGCGGCGGACGAGAGCCGTCTCGCCGAGGCCCTTGCGGCCGGCGCGCCCCGGCTGTTCGTCATCGAGGCCGAGTACGCGCTCTGCCTCGCACGGGCCGAGACGGCGTGGATCGACGCCGTCCTCGACGACATCGGCACCGGTGCGCTGACCTGGCCACCGGCCGGCTGAAGCCGGGACCGGGACCGGACATAACGACGAAGGGAAAGCGACGACATGACAGCGACAACGCCCGGAGGATTACTCTTCGGGATCTACCCCGGCGGACTCACCGGCGACGACAGCGGCGGCCTGACCACCGGTCCGCCCGACGACCCCGCCCGGGTGACCGCGGCCCTCGACCGGCTTCAGGGCCGGGCGGACCGCCCGTTCCTCGTGCGCGCGTACGTGGGCTTCGACGACGCCACCCGGCTCGGCGGCCCGCACCCGACGGCGACACCGGCCGACGCCGGGCGGTACGCGGTCCGGGGCCGGCGGCTCGACCTGGTGGCCCAGTACAGGTCCTCCTCCGGGGACGTGGACGGCTACTGCGCCTTCCTGCGGGAACTGGTCGTCCAGTACGGCGCGGTCACGCGCACGCTCCAGGTGACGGAGGAACCGAACGTCACGTCCAACCCACTGCTGGACGGCTACTACCCGCGCGTGCGCGAGGCGATCGTGCGCGGAGTGTCCGAAGCCGGGGCGCAGGCCCGCGCGCTCGGACTCACCCACCTGCTCATCGGTTTCAACACCACCCCGCTCTTCGGGCCGGACACCTCCTTCGTCGGCGACCTGACCGACCTCGGCGGCGCCCGCTTCGTCGCCGACCTCGACTACGTGGGACTGGACTTCTTCCCCGACGTCTTCCGGCCCGTGGCCGCAGCCGACCTCGCCTCCGCCGTCGAAGGGCTGCTACGGCACCACCGTGACGCGGTGCTCACCCCGGCCGGCCTGGGGCACCTGCCCCTGCACATCACCGAGCACGGCTGGCCCACCGGCCCGGACCGGCCTGCGCGCCGCCAGGCCGAGGTCGTGGAGACCCTGCTCGGCGTCGTCGCGGCGCGCGCGGGGGAACTCGGCCTCGGCGGGTACACCCACTTCGCGCTCCGCGACGCCGACAGCGCCGACCCGGGCCTCTTCCACCGGTTCGGACTCACCACCGACGACTACACCCCCAAGCCCGCCTTCGAGACCATGCGCAGGCTGGTGGAACGGCTCAGCGTCTGACGGCCCCGGCGTCCCCGGCGGCCTCTGGGGCCGGTGACACGGGGGCGCCGGGCCACCGGGCGCCGCGGCGTTCCGGTTCCTTTGCGAACGCGTGACATGCGTCACGCCCCACCCGGCGGCCCGGATGGGCCGGCAGCGGCCGTACCCTCGTCGACATTTCATCTTTTGTACCTATTTCACGTGGACATTCCGGCCTCCACCAGAAACGGAATCAGGGCCTCCCGTCTCGTCCGGGGCAACGCGGCTGGTGGCGAGGGGTCCTAGTGCCGCGTCAGATGCGTGCCCGACCGGCTGCGGCGAGGACATGCACGATCTTCCGGACGATTCAAGCCGCGCCCTCGCGTCCCCCGCCGGTGCGGCGGGCACGGCTTGCCAGGCCGCTGCCGGGTTTCTAAGAATGGCGGCTCCTCCGGCGTCCTCGCGGTCCGGCGCCGGAAGCTTCGCGATCACCGAGTGAGGTCAGGCATGCGGAAGCACCGTAAGAAGACGCACCATCGGAAGATAATCGTCACCCTCGGGGCCCTCGCCCTCGTGGGCGTCCCCTCTGCCGCCATGGCGTGCCTGGGCCCGCAGGGCTCCGGCCCCGCGCCGGCCGGCGCCGCCGGGCACGACGGCCGGCCCTGGGGCGACGCACCCACCTTCGGGGGCCCCGGTTCACAGCCGCCCGTGGAAGCGCCGGTCGAGGCGGCCGCCCCCGCAGCCCCCGCCGAGCCGGTCGCCGAGCCGGCCTCCGAGCCGCCGGTGGAACCCGCGGACGAAAACGCGCCGGCCGCGGAGCAGCCGCAGGCACCTCAGCCCGCGCAGCAGCCCGCGCAGCAGCCGGCCGAGACCGCGGCCCCCGCAGCCCCCGCGACCCCCGAGGCCTCCGCGGCGCCCTCCGGCCCCGTGGCCGAGGTCGTCGCGCTCGTCAACAAGGAGCGTGCGGCAGTCGGGTGTCCCGCGGTCACCGTCAACGCCCAGCTCACCAAGGCAGCGCAGGACCACAGTGCCGACATGGCCGCCCACGCCACCATGTCCCACACCGGCTCCGACGGCTCCGATCCGGGCGGGCGCATCACCCGTGCCGGATACGTGTGGAGCACGTACGGCGAGAACGTCGCCTACGGCTACCCCACGGCCGCGAAGGTCATGGAGGGCTGGATGAACAGCCCGGGCCACAAGCGGAACATCCTCGACTGCTCCTACAAGGAGATCGGGGTCGGCCTCGCGCAGCCGGGCCAGTACTGGACGCAGGACTTCGGCGCGGCCCGCTGACCCGCTCCGCCATCTCGGCGAACGCAACGAAGGCCCCGGCCTCCCTGAGGAGGCCGGGGCCTTTCGGTCGAGCGCTGGGCAGGCCTTGCACCTGCATTCCCCCACGGGAAGTGGGATGTCTTTCCTTGGACCACCAACGCCGGTCCCGCCACTGCGTTTCCACGGCCGCGAGAACAAGATCAGCATAGCGCACGGTTCCGGTCCCGCGCACCGGCCGGTCAGCGGCCCGTGGACACGGACGGCTTGTGACCCGGGTAGACGTGGCCGGGGGTGACGACGCTCGTGATCGCCTCGCCGAAGAGGGTGCTGGGTTCCTGGCCGCCGACCGTGACGTCGGTGTTCATCAGCACGACCATCGTCGCCTTCTCCTGCGGCAGGTAGACGGTCAGCGTCTCGTACCCGGGAATCGACCCGTTGTGGCCGATCCAGCCCTGGACGTCGAAGATGCCCAGGCCGTAGCCGGCGCCGGGAATGCCGATGGGTCGGGTCTTGAGGCGTTCGGCCTGGGTGGCGCGCGTCAGCAGGGTGCCCGTGGCGACGGTCTTCGCCCAGCTGCGCAGGTCCTGGAGGTCGGAGATCATCGCTCCGGCCGACCAGGCCCAGGAGGGGTTCCAGTCGGTGGAGTCCTCGATCTTCCCACTGGCGGTCTGGTTCGTGTAGCCGCGTGCGTGCGGCCTCGGGAACTCCGCGCCGGTGGGGAAGAGGGTGTGGCGCAGCCCCGCGGGCTTCAGCACGTCCTGGGCGATGACCTCGCCGATCGGGCGGCCGGTGATCTTCTCCACCACCAGTCCGAGCAGGACCAGGTTGGTGTTGGAGTACTCGAACCGGGCGTCCGGGGCGAACCGCACCGGGTGCTTGAAGGAGTACCCGAGCAACTCCTGCGGGGTGAAGGGGCGGTCGGGGTCAGTGGTGAGCGCCTTGTCGAAGGCGGGGTCCTCGCTGTAGTTGAAGAGCCCGCTGCGCATGCCCGCGAGCTGGCGCAGGGTGATGCGGTCACCGTTCGGCACGCCGGCGACGTACCGCCCGATGGGGTCGTCCAGGCCGACCTTCTTCCGGTCGACGAGCCGCAGCAGGGCCGTGACCGTGAACGTCTTGGTCTCGCTGCCGATGCGGAACCTGAGGTCGGGCGTCATGGGGGCGGACGTCGCTTTGTCGGCCACGCCGAAGGCCTTCACGTAGCTGCCCTTGCCCGGCGCCCACAGGCCGACGATCACGCCCGGGACCTTGGTTTCGCGCAGGGTCCTGAGGATGGCGGCGTCGAGCTTCGCCGCGACGGCCGGGGTGAGCTTCGGGAAGCCGGTGTCCGCCGGCGGGGAGGGGGCCGCGCGGGTCGGCGCGGGCGCCCCGTACGCGGAACCCGCGGCGACCGGGGCGATGAGCACACCTGCGGCGGCGACGGCCACACAGGCCCGGCGCAGCCCGACGGGGATCGGCTTCACGGCGCGGCCTCCTGCCGCCGGGAGCGGAACGACATCACCACCGTAGGGCCGCGCCACCCCGCCCGCGCGGTGGGCCGCGGACGACCGTCGGCGCGAAAGGCGGGATTCCCCTCCGCCGGTTCCCCTCCGTCGGCGGGCCCGCGTGGACGAGCGCGGCGTAGCGGCCGCGCCCGTGGAGGAGGCTGGTGTGGGTGCCCGTCTCCACGATGCGCCCCTTGTCGAGGACGAGGGACTCCTCGCCCAGGGTGGACATCACCGCGAGCAGGTTCTGCCGCTCGCGGGTGAGGGCTCGGCGAGCAGCCCGAGCCGGCCCTCGGGCAGCGCGACGTCCGGCATCGTCCGGAGGGACGAACGGCGGCACGACTGCCGTGAGCACCCCGCCCGCGACCAGCAGGACGAAGGCCACCAGGCGGCCCCGGGTGGGGGGTGAAGAGACCCCGGGGGCGGTGCCCGCCGGTCTCGTCGACTGGTCGCCCTCCACCGGGCTCCCGCGGGACGCGGCCCGACCCGGCCGGTCCGGGCGGCGCCCCACCCGGCTTCACGGCGCGCCGGGCTCCTCCCCCGCCCCCGACCGGGCCAGGGCGAGCACCCCCGCGCAGATCAGGGCCAGACCCAGCAGCTGGGGAACCAGCCACCAATGGGTGCGCAGGTGCTCCTCGTACAGCAGCACCCCCAGCGCGACGCTGACGCCCGCGTCGCCGAGGGTCAGGGCGGGCTGCGAGGCGACCAGCGGCCCGCCCTGCATGGCGTGTTCGAGGAGCAGCACGGCGCAGATGCCGCTCGCGGCGAAGCCGTAGGTCTCCCAGGTCGTCAGGAACGCCCCGACGCCGCCCTCGCTCAGTGCGTGCACCGCCGACTTCATGAGGGCCGCCGTGAGGGCGTAGCAGACGGCGGTGGCCGCGCCGAGGCATCCGGCCCGCATCCGGCCCGGTCGCCGCCGCAGTCCGGCCGCCGCGAGCACGGCCACCGCCGCGGTGCACGCCGGCAGTGCCATCACCCACCGGTCGAGCGGAACGTGCGTGCGGTTGCCCGTCGGCGAGGCGGCCACCGGTACGGTCCCCAGCCCCGCCACCACCGCGGCCACGGCGAGCCACAGCACCCCCGGCAGCCGGTTGCGCCCGACCAGCGAGGCGATCAGCAGGGCGAGCGGCAGCTCCAGCACGAACAGCGGCTGTACGAGGGACAGCGCGCCCGTCGCCAGCGCCGCGGCCTGGCCCACGCCGGCCGCGATCACCGCGAGGAACCCGCCGATCCACACGGGGCGGCGCAGCAGATCGAGGACGAGCCCGAAGCGGAAGCCGTCGCTCTGCGGCACCGTGGGCGAGGCCCTCCGCTGGAGGACCGTCGCGAGGGCGTTGCTGAACGCCGCGAACAGCGCGAAGAGGACCGGCAGTACGAAGCCCATGCCCCGATCCTCACCGCACCCGTCGCGGCGCGGCGCCATGACACCGCACGGTACGCGCCCGGCGGCGCCCATTCCCCCGTCCGGGTCCGCGGACGGGGGCGGCCCGCACGGCCCGTGTCAGGCCAGGTGGTCCGCGACGAGCTCGGCGAAGGCCTCCGGGGTGAGGACGGTGACGCCCAGTTCCCCGGCCTTGACCGCCTTCGAGCTCGGCTTCCCGCTCGGGGACGGGGCGCAGACCAGGTAGGCGGTCTTGGAATTGACGCTGCTGCCCGCCTTGCCGCCGGCCCTCTCGATCAGGGCGTTCATCTCCGAGCGTCCCAGTGTCTCCAGCGGTCCGCTCATCTTGCCGGTGACGACGACGGTGCGCCCGGCCAGGGGGCCCTCCGCGACGGGGCGCGCTTCCCGCGGCTCCTTCATGTTCACGCCGGCTTCGGCCAGCTTGTCGATGACGGATGCCAGCAGGGCGACCTGTTCGACGATGACCGGGGCCTTCTCCCCGCCGATGCCGTCGACTTCCTGCAGGGCGGCGGCGTCGGCCGCGCGGATCGCATCCATGCTCTCGAAGTGCGCGGCGATGCGCCGGGACATGCTCCGCCCGGTGCCGAGCACGCCCAGGGCGCAGAAGACGCGGCTCAGTGGGCGGGACTTGGCGGCCTCGATCTGCTCGGCGAGTCTGGCCCCGCGCTTGGCGCTGCCGGAGGCGACGGTGAGCTGCTCCTCGGTGAGGGTGAAGAGGTCGGCGACGTCGGCGACGTCACCGGAGTCGATCAAAGCCTTGACGTACGTCTTGCCGAGGCCGTCTATGTCGAGCATGTCGCGTCCGGCCGCGTACTCGATCAGGGCGGGCAGCGCGCAGGCCGTGCCCTTGGCGCAGCGCCACCGCTCCTGGTCCTTGTTGATCTCGCCCGCGCAGTTCGGGCAGGCCGTGGGCAGCGGCACCTCGCGCGCCCCGGCGGGACGGAGGCCGGTCACCGGGGCCTGGACTCGGGGGATGATGTCGCCGGCCTTGTAGACCGTCACGGTGTCCCCGAGGTGGAGGTCGCGGCGGCGGATGTCGGCCGGGTTGTGCAGGGTGGCGCGGGTGACGGTGGATCCGTCGATGTCCACCGGTTCGAGGATGGCCGTCGGGGCGAGGACGCCGGTGCGGCCCACGTCCCAGACCACGTCCCTCAGTACGGTCTGCCGCTCGACGGCCGGGAGTTTGAAGGCCGTCGCCCAGTGCGGGAACCGGCTGCCGAAACCGGCCGCGGCCTGCTCGGCCGCGTCGTTCGCCTTGATCACGACCCCGTCGATGCCGAACGGGAGGACGGGACGCAGCGCGGCCATCTCGTCGACCTTCCGCTGCGCCTCGGTCAGGGTGGCGACGACGTGCAGCCCGGCGGGCGTGGCGGCGGTGGTCTGCACCCCGGCCTCGGCGACGGCGGCCAGGACCTCGGCGTGCGTGGCGCCGGCGGGTGCGAAGGCACAGCCGTCCAGCTCGACCGCCCCGTACGCCCAGAAGGTCATCGCGAGCCGGTACGGGCGGTCCTTGGCGCGCAGGGTGCCGGCCGTGCCGTTGCGCGGGTTCGCGAAGACCTGCGCGCCGTGCGCGGCGCGCACCTCGTTCGCCGTCTCGAACTGCTGCTGGGTGAAGAGGACTTCGCCGCGCACCTCGAAGGTGAGCGGCACGGGCAGGTGCTCGGGCAGGCCCTCGATGGTGCCGATGACGTGGCTGACGTCCTCGCCGTGGGTGCCGTTGCCCCGGGTGACGATCCGTTCCAGACGGCCGGCGCGGTAGCGGGCGGCGACGGCCGCGCCGTCCATCTTCGGCTCGACGGTGAACCCGCCGGCCGGCTCGTGGCCGAGGCGGCGCTGCAGGGAGACGCCCCAGGCCGTGAGGCCGGCCGGGTCGAAGACGTTGTCGAGGCTGAGCAGCCGGGTGGTGTGCGCGACGTCGCCGGCCGGGGCGGCACCGTCCCCGACCAGAGCGGTCGGGGAATCCGGGGCGACCTCGTCGGGGTGCGCCCGCTCCCAGGCCAGCACGGCGAGGCGGAGCCGGTCGTAGGTGGCATCGTCGACGGGGCTGTCACCGTCCCCGTAGTACGCCCGCGACGCCTCGCGCAGGCGGCCGAGAGCGGCTTCGTAGTCGTCGCGGCCGGACATGCTGGACAGCGCCTCATCGGCGTAAAGGCTCTTCATGTCCTTGATCCTGCACCACGGGTCTGACAACGGCCCCCGGCCGGCGGCCGGTCATCGGGCGGGGATCGTCTCGGCAGTGCGGACGCCTCTGCGAACGCGGCGAGCAGCTGCAGCGGCCACTCGGCATCGGCCTGGCCGACGGCCAGGCCGACCCAGCGCTCGGACCCGCCCGGCAGCCACACCTGGAGGGTGGAGGTCACCCCGGAGAGGAACCCGATCGGCTCCGGCTCCTCGGCGTCGAAATCGGGATCGGTGTGCGTACCGGTACCGGTACCGGCGAAGCCCGGACGGGCGCCGAGGTCGACCGTGGCCGGGGCGCCCCAGCGCCGGGTGAGGAGCTCGGCCAGGGCGGCGCGGTCGGCCTCCACGCCCGCCTCGGCCTCCTCGACGAGCCCGGTGTCGCGGTCCTCCCAGAAGTCCTGGCTCTCCACCAACACGACCAGGTGGTACCCGGGCCCGCCCCATCGGTCCCCCGCCCGCTCCTCCTGCCGGGGGAAGCGCAGCTCGTGAAGGTCCTCGACGGTGTGGAGCAGCTCCTCGGCGGGACGCGTCCGGTGGCGGGGCGGCATGCGCACAGCGTAGTCCGCCGCCTGACCCGAAGGAGGGTCGAGAGCTGCCCGGTCGTCAGGCGGTCAGGGCGTCAGGCGGTCAGGGCGTCGTCGTCGCCCGGTGTGGGACGGACGGCGAGCCGGGTGTACCACTCCGTGGCGAGGATCCGGTCCCGGGTTTCGGCGGGGAGGCGGGAGAGGATTCCCGGCAGCGGGCGTTCACGTTCCGCTTCGCTCCGGTGCGCGGTGATGGCGGACCACTTCCGCTCCAGCCACGGACGTACGTCGACCGTCGCCGTGACGTGCTCGTCGGGAACGCTGCGTACGGTCTTCCCCACGCTCCGCAGGAGTGCGCCGAGCTCGCCGGCGCCCGAGTGGGGGTGCGTGGCCAGATAGACGGCGCTGGGCAGCCAGGGCTCCCCCGCCTCGGGGTGGAGGTGCTCCAGGCCGGCGGCGTGCACGGCCGTCAGGGTCGCCCGGTGGGTGCGGACGTGGTCGGGGTGGCCGGTCAGCTGGCCGTACCCGTCATGGGTGACGACGACATCGGGCCGGACCTCGCGCACATGGCGCACGAGCCGCGCCACCACCTCGTCCTGCGGCGCGTCGAGCAACCGCGCCCGGCCGGGTGCCGACCCGGGCACGCGTGCGTCGGCGTACCCCAGCATCCGCGGCCCACCGGCGCCGAGGATGCGCAGGGCATCGGCGAGTTCGGGCGCACGGTGGCTGTCCGGCGCCCAGGTCGTGGTGACGACGGCCGTACGCGCGCCCGCGGCGGCGTGGCGGGCGAGCACGCCGCCCGCGAGGAGGGACTCGTCGTCGGGGTGGGCGAAGACTGCGAGCAGGCTCGGTACGGACGTGGTTCCTCCGGGGCGGGAGCGGGACCTGCGGCCGGTCACCGGTGCGCTTCCGGCTCCGTCCGGTCGCCGGGCGACGGCGGCTGCTGCCGGCCGGGCAGGAACGTGGCCGACTTCGCGGCGAGTTGACGCGCGAGGTATTCGGCCGCGTCGTCCGGCCGCATCCGGGCGAGCGTGACCAGGGCGGTGATGGCGGTGTCCGCGACCTCCGCCTGGACGTCCGGCCAGCCGTGGCTGTACCCCTTCCTCGGGTTGGTGCCGCGGGCTCCGATCACGGCCTGCGCCGCCTCCCCGAACTCCTCGCCGATCTTGAGGACCTGGAGTGTCCATTGCTCCTCCGCGGACACCCCCCGCTCGTCGTCGCGGCGCGCGAAGGACACGGCGAGCCGCTCGATGACGGGCCAGAGGTCCTGTGTACCTGTCCCGGTCACGGGGATCTCGCTCACGTATGGCTCCTTTCAGGAGCAACGGCCTTCCGGGGAAGGGCGGTTCGGTCCGCCGGAGGCGGGTCGGCAATGACGAGTCTGGCCTGTGGGACGGCCCCTGCGCACCCGGACGCCATCGAACTCACACGTTCGCGCGGACACGGCCGACCGGCGTGGCGGCGCCTGGGGCGCGCGGGCCGGTCGGCGGTGGGGGCTCAGTGGTTGACGAAGGTGAGGCTGGTCGCGTCGTAGCGAGTGCCGGCGATCCGGTCCGGCGACGCGGCGGCCTCGATGGCGGCCAGGTCCTCGGGAGACAGTTCCACGGCCAGTGCGGCGAGGTTCTCCTCCAGGTAGCGCTGCCGCCGGGTGCCGGGGATCGGCACCACGTCGTCGCCCCGGCCCTGCACCCAGGCCAGGGCGAGCTGGCCGGTGGTGACCCCCTTGGCCGCGGCCAGCTCGTTCAGCTTCGCGACGATCGCGAGGTTGCGTTCGAGGTTGCCGTCGGCGAAGCGCGGCTGCGTGCGCCGCACATCGTTCTCGGACAGCCCCTCGACCGACTGGTACTGCCCGGTCAGGAAGCCGCGCCCGAGCGGGGAGAACGGGACCAGGCCGATGCCGAGTTCGCGGCAGACCGGTGCGATCTCCGCCTCCAGGTCGCGGGTCCACAGCGACCACTCGCTCTGCAGGGCGGCGATCGGGTGCACCGCGTGGGCCCGCCGGATGGTCTGCGCGCCGGCCTCGGACAGCCCGAGGTGGCGGACCTTGCCCTCCCGGACCAGCTCGGCCATCGCACCGACCGTCTCCTCGATCGGCACCTGCGGGTCGACCCGGTGCTGGTAGTAGAGGTCGATGTGGTCGACCCCGAGGCGGCGCAGCGACGCCTCGCACGCCTGCCGGACGTGGGCGGCGTCACCGCGGACCAGGGTGGGCTCGCCCAGGCGGTTGGCGAAGCCGAACTTGGTGGCCAGCACCACCTCGTCGCGGCGTCCCGCCACGGCCCGGCCGATCAACTCCTCGTTGTGCCCGGCGCCGTAGAAGTCGGAGGTGTCCAGGAGGGTCACCCCGAGATCGAGGGCACGGTGCAGGGTGGCGATCGACTGCGCGTCGTCCGACGCGCCGTAACCGTGGCTCATGCCCATGCACCCCAGCCCCTGTGCGGAGACGGCCAGTTCGCCCAGGTACCGGGTGGGAAGGTCGGTCATGGTGATGCCTCCTGAGATCGAGTTCGTCTGCTCAGGACGCTAGGTGTTGGAGTGCGCTCCATGTCAACCGACTTCGACGCCCTCTCCGCCAGGGCCGCCTTCGCCGAGAGCGCCGACTTCGGTGTACGGCAGGCAGGGCCAGGGCCCGCCCCTGTCGAGGGCCAGGGGATGATGGGTCCATGTCGCAACCGTCCGTACCACGCAAGACCCTCGGCCGGCCTCCCCGCATCTCCCGTGAGGAGGTCATCGGGACGGCCCGGCGGATCGTCACCGCCGAGGGGGTGGACCGGCTGACGATGCGGCGGTTGGCCACCGAGATCGGCAGTACCCCGATGGCGCTGTACCACCACGTCCGCAACAAGGAGGAACTGCTCCTCCTGCTGCTGGACGACCACGCCGCCCGGACGCTGCGCCGGCCCGGGACGTTGTCCGCCGACCCCCGCGAGCGGGTCGTCGTCGCCGCGGTCGCCGTGCACGGGGCGCTCGCCGCCTGCCCCTGGATCGTGGAGGTGCTGACGGCCGACGACCTGATGTCCGCCTCCGCGCTGTGGTTCGTCGAGCAGATCGTCGACGGGCTGGTCGCATGTGGGCTGACCCCCGAACGGGCCGTGCACGGCTACCGCGCGATCTGGTACTACACCGCCGGGGAGATCGTGGTCCGGGCCGCGGCGGAGCGGCGGCGTGCGGACGACGACCGTACGACGCACCGGGAGCGGGTCTTCGCCGGCCTCGCTCCGGACGAGCTGCCGCGGCTGGCCGAGCTCGCGGACCGGTGGGCCCCGCTGACCGCCGAGGACACCTACCGGGACGGGCTGGACGCCCTGGTGGACGGCCTCCTGGCCCGCCGTTGACGGGGTCCCGCCGCCGCGGGTCCCCGGCCGGCCGGCCTCAGCCGTGGGGCGGGTGGAGGGCGATCGTCCAGGTGTGGACGGTGTACCGGCTCGGGTGACCGGGCCGCGGCTCGGCGATGACCGCGGTGACGTTCCCGCCCTCGCGGCGCAGGGACACCGTCCGGCGAGGGTCCTCGTCGGCGGTGGCGGGCAGGAGCTCCGCGAGCACGGTGGCACCGAGCCGACGGTCCACGGCCCGCAGCACCCCCGCGTCGAGGACGAGGATGGTGCCGTCCTCCAGGACCACGGGCCGCGCGGCCGACGCTCCGGTCAGGCGGGGGCCGCGTTCGATGACGCCGCCGGGCAGCAGGCGGACGACACGGCTGCCGGTCGGAAGGCTCCGGTCGGTCTCGACGACGCGGATGCCGGTGCCGATGACGTAATGGCCGTAGCTGCGCCAGGAGTCGACGAGTGCGGCGTCGCGGTCGTACTGCCGGGTGTCGAAGGCGTCGTACCCCTCCAGGCCGAGCAGGAAGCGGCCGCCGCCGAGGGCGGCGCCGCGCTTGCCGCGCAGTTCGGCGATCCGGGTGCCGTCCACCAGGTCGAGGAGGAGGGCCGGGCCGAGGTGGCCCCAGGGGGTGTAGTCGAGGGAGTCCGTGGTGACCAGGACCCGGTCCCCGCTGACGTGGGCGGCGTTGGGCAGGCCGGCGCAGCGGTGGGTCCAACGGGTGAGGCCCGACCCGTCGACGCAGGTCACCCGGCCGACCGTGCCGTGGATGCGCAGGCCGTCCCGCGAGGCGAGCGGCCGGGCCTTCCCCGCGCGGTGGCGCTCGTACGGCGGGAGGCCGGTGGCCTGCCGGTACTCGACGACGCCCACGCGCCAGGGCGCGGGAGACGCGGAGGACGTGTCCTGTGCTCGGCCGCTCTGTTCGGGGTCCGCCATGCCCGCGATGGTAGCCGCCCCCGGCCGCCCCCTCCGGACGGGCGGCCGCGTCCGCCTTCCGGATCGTCACATCCGAGCGGCGTCTGCCCGGGATCGCCGCCGCGCCGTACGGCGTACGGCCCCACCGCGCGCGTGGGGCCGTACGGTCGGCGTCCGCACCGGGGCGTCCGCCGCCGTCACCGCCGCACCCGCGTCGAGGAACTCCGCCACGGTCGCCACGAAGCGGGCGGGGTCGTCGATCCACGGGTAGTGGCCCGCTCCGGGCTGGACGACGAGCGTGGCGTCGGGGAAGAGCTCCGCGAATCCGGCGACCATCGTGGGCGGGCTGTTCAGGTCGAACTCCCCGGCGAGGAGCAGGACCGGGCCCGCGAAGGTGCCGAGCGCCGTCCGGGTGGCCTCGGGGTCGAACGCGCCGTCGGCGCCGAAGTGGGCGACCGCGTCCGGGTTGCGCGGCTGCCCGGCCTCGTGGTGCTCGCGCGCCGCGGTGTCCCACCGGCCGCAGAAGAAGGGGGCGAGGGCCGCCCGGTCGGCCGCTCCGCCGACGCCCCTGGAGACCGCCTCCAGCGCGGCGAAGGCCTCGGGAAACCACGGCTCGTCCTTCCGCAGCAGTGCGAGCTCGCGCCGCGTCGCACCGCTGACGTCGATGCCGACGGCTCGGGCGCCGGGGCCGATGAGGGCGAGCCTGCCGGTCCGCTCCGGGTACCGGGCCACGTACCGCGCCGCGAGGTTCGCCCCGCCGGAGTGGGCCAGCAGATCGGTCCGGGCGAGCCCGAGGTGTGCGCGCAGGGCCTCCACGTCGTCGACCAGGCGGTCGCACCGGTAGGAGGCGGTGTCTTCGGGGACGGCGGACCGGCCGGTGCCGCGCAGGTCCGGCAGGATCAGCCGGCGGTGGCGGGCCAGACCTCCGAGGTCGCCGAGGTAGCGGGAGTCCGCGGGGCCGCCGGGGAGGCAGAGCAGGGGGTCGCCGTCGCCGATCGTGCGGTAGGCGAGCAGGGTTCCGTCGGGTGCGGGGTAAGTGGGCATGGCGTGGATCCTGCCACCCAGAACCCGGTTGTACAACCAGGTTGTACAACCGGGATGTAAAACCTGGTTATGGTCAATGCCTCCCCCGGTGTATAACCGAGCCATGACAGGCACCACGGACCCCTCCGGGGCACTGAGCGAGGAGCAGGCGGGGCGGATCCTCGCCGACATGAACGAGGTCATCCGGGCGGGCGAGGAGATGCGCAGGCTCCGCTCCGAGATGATCAAGGTGTTGGTGGGGCTGGGCTGGACCCAGGAGCGGATCGCCCGGCTCACGGACATGAGCCAGCCGGCCGTTTCCAAGCAGGTGGTGAAGTACAGGGCGGAGGACCCCACGCCGACCCCGATGCAACTCTCCCTCCGCCAGCACGACGCGCCCTGGCTCGAAGGACGCCTGTGGGGCCTGGCCGAGGAGATCTCCGAGACCCTCGGCGCCACCGCCCGCTGCACCCGTCACGTCGACGCGTTCGCCCGCGGCCGCAAGCACTTCACCCCGCGGACGGTGGACGAGCTGCGGCGGCTGGTCGAGGAGGACCTGCGGCTGCGCCGGGCCGAGCTGCCCGACGGCTACCGGGAGGCGTACGACGAGATCAGCCGCGGCCTCGACGTCCCCGCCGGGCCCCCGGCGGCCGCCACGGGGCCGGCCTCCGTCCGGCGTGCGCTGGCGCACCGCATCCAGCGCGACCGGCTCGGGGGTACGGCCTGACCCGGGCGGTCACTCCCCGCGCAGGGCGCCCCGCAGACCGGACTGGCTGATGAGGATGCCCCCGTCGACGGGGAGGGTCACACCGGTGATCCAGGCGGCGTCGCGGGACGCCAGGAAGGCCACGGCAGCCGCGATGTCGTCGGGCAGGCCGACCCTGCCCAGCGGATAGTGCCCGGCGGCGGCCTCCAGCCCGGCCTCGCGCCCCGCCCAGCCGTCGGTGTGGACCGTGCCGGGGGCGACCAGGTTCACGCGGACGCCCCGGGGCGCCGCGTGGCCGGCGAGCGTACGGGTCAGTCCGGCGAGGCCCGCCTTGGCCGCGCTGTAGGCGTGGTTGCCGAAGTCCTGCTCGCCGTTGACCGAGCCGATGCTGACGATCGCACCCCGGCGGCCGGTTGCCGCCGCGAGGTGCGGGAGGGCGGCGCGGGCGCAGCGGTAGGCGCCGGTGAGGGTGACGTCCAGGTCCCGTGCCCAGGTCTCGTCGGTCCCGTCCTCGAAGAGGGGGGTGTCCGGGTGGCAGGAGTGGGCGTTGTTGACCAGCACGTCGAGCGTGCCGAAGCGGCGGACCGCGTGGGCGACGGCCGCCTCGACCGCGGCGCGGTCGCCCACGTCGCAGCCCAGCGACTCGGCGGCGCCCCCGCGCTCCCGGATGCCGGCCGCCGCCTTCTCGGCCCGCTCCCCGTCCAGGTCGGTGACCAGCACCCGCGCACCCTCCCCGGCCAGCCGTCGGGCGGCGGCCTCACCGATGCCGCGCCCCGCACCCGTGACCAGTACGCCGTACCCCTCGAAACGTCGCATGCCGGGCTCCCTACCCACCCCCCGCACGCCCCGAACCGGGAGCCCGCTCGCCCGGCCCGACTCCGCTCCGGGCGCAGAGGCCTCCGCCTCGAACCCTTAGGCTTGCGTTGATCATTCAGGAATACCGGGGCGGGAAAACATGAACAAGTGGGTTGCGGTCGCGGGTGTCACCACACTGGGCATGCTCGCCGTGGGGTGCGGTGCGAGCGGGGAGACGGCGCCGAGCGGCGGCGGCAAGCCGGCCGCTGCCGGCTCGCCCGACGCGGCCTCCCCCTCCCTCCCCAAGCAGGCGGACGGCGAGCTGGCGGCCGACAAGGGGACCCGGTACCCGCGCGTCGGTCTTCCCGTGATGGAGCAGCTCACCTGTGACAAGGGTGACGGCGGCTTCCGCTTCGGCAACGGCAAGGACGTGCGCCTGTCCGGGACCGACGACCTCCCCCTCCGCGAGGACAAGAGCGGCGGCGACCGGATCTCCTGCTTCGGATTCCCCCGCATCCAACTGAGCAAGGGCCCCATCACGGTCACCGCGCCGGACCTCATCGCCCGCACGAAGCTGTTCGACAAGGTGGCGGACCCCAAGGCCACCCTGGACAAGGTCTTCGAGGAGTCCCTGGGCGCCGGTAAAGGCGAACGGCCGCTCGTCGGCGAACCGACGGCGGTCAGCACCCCTGCCGCGGTGATCAAGTGTCAGCAGAACGTCGCCGACAGCTTCCCGATGACGACCTGCTACTGGGCCGACTACGGCGCCGTCGGCGCGATCGACTACTTCCCGCCGGGCGGAAAGCACTTCTCCATGGTGCAAGCGGTCGAACGCACCAAGGAGTTCGTCAAGACGGCCCTGCAGCCCGCCGCCGGCTCCTGAGCCGGGCCGGGGGGTGCACAGTGCGGTGAGCTTGTTTCGGCCTGCGCCCGTCCGGCACGCCGCTACGCCGAAGCCACGGCACCGGCCGGGGGGGGGGGGGGGGGGGCGGGGGGGGGCCCCGGCCGGGGGGTGTGTGGGGGGTGGGGGGGCGATATGTACCCCCCCCCCCACGGCCCCCCCGCCCCCACCCCCCCGC
>NZ_JBGWAB010000041.1:0-55129 GCF_041862025.1 Streptomyces sp. AB3(2024) | reverse complement strand
CTTCGCCCTCTCCCGCCTCGCCGACCCCGACACCCTCCACCACACCCCCATCGGCGTCTTCCGCGACACCACCCGCCCCGTCTACGACACCCTCATGGCCGACCAGCTCGACAAGGCCGTCGACCAGAAGGGCAAGGGCGACCTGGCGACCCTGCTCGCGGGCAACGACACCTGGACGGTCGTCGGATAGCAGGCGGCCGCCGGCCGGCCGCAGCCGTACGGAAGCCCGGATCCCGCTACGGGGTCCGGGCTTCGTCGTACGCGACGGTCCGGGCTTCGTCGTACGCGACGCGGGCCCGCTCCACCTCGCCGGTGCGCCGCTCGGTCCAGCGCGCCAGCGCCCACACCTGCTCGGCGGCCTCACGGCCCAGGTCCGTCAGGGAGTAGTCCACGTGCGGCGGGATCACCGGGCGGGCGTGGCGCAGGACGAAGCCGTCGCGTTCCAGGGTCTGGAGGGTCTGGGCCAGCATCTTCTCGCTGACCCCGCCCACCTCGCGGCGCAGCTCGCTGAACCGGTACGAGCGCTCGAACAGGGCGGCGAGCACCAGGACGCCCCAGCGGCTGGTGACGTGCTCCAGGATCCCGCGCGAAGGACACATGGGGGCTTTGACACTTACTTCCATACCAGTACCTTACTTTGAAGTGGGTACTTACAGATAGTTAGCGCTCTCCATAAGCTCGTGTCATCACCGCAGGAGAACACCAGAGACACCCGCACAGGAGCGTGAGCGTCATGAGCATCGTCGTCACCGGAGCCACCGGATCCCTCGGCCGCCTCGTCGTCGAGGAGCTGCTGGGCAAGGTTCCCGCTGACCGGCTGGCCGTCGTCGTACGGAACGAGGAGAAGGCCGCAGACCTGGCCGCGCGCGGCATCGAGGTTCGGGTCGCGGACTACGACGACCCCGCGAGCCTGGCCGGCGCCTTCCGGGCCGGCGACCGTGTGCTGCTGATCTCCGGCAGCGAGGTCGGCCGCCGCGTCCCGCAGCACACGGCCGTGATCAAGGCGGCGGAGGCGGCCGGGGTGGCCCAGCTGGCCTACACCGGGATCCTCGGCGGGCCCGAGGCGGACTTCGAGCTGGCGGCCGAGCACAAGGTCACCGAGCAGGCGGTCCTCGACTCCGGCCTCCCCTACACCTTCCTGCGCAACGGCTGGTACCACGAGAACTACACCGCGCAGCTGGCCGCGGTCCTGGAGCACGGGGCGGTCCTCGGCAGCGCGGGCGAGGGCCGGATCGCCTCGGCGGCCCGCGCCGACTACGCGGCGGCGGCAGCCGAAGTACTGACCGGCGAGGGCCACCTGAACCGGGTCTACGAGCTCTCCGGGGACACCGCCTGGAGCCTGGCCGAGTACGCCGCCGAGGTGGCGCGGCAGTCCGGGCGCGAGGTCGCGTACTCCGCCGTCCCGGCGGACGCGCACCTGACGGCGCTGACCGGGGCCGGGGTACCCGAGGGCTTCGCGGCGCTCCTGGTCGACGTGGACGCGGCGATCTCGCGCGGCCGTCTCGCCGGGACCAGCGGGGACCTGGCCCGGCTGATCGGACGGCCGACGACCCCGGTCGCGCGGGCCATCGGCGCCGCCCTGGTCTGAGGACCGTGCGACGGCGGCCGGGTGTCATGAGTATCTCGCCGTAACGGGCATGACAGCGGCTCTCTGCGGCGCTACGGTCGTGAGGTTGTGAGATTGGCCGGAAGTCGCACTGGAGGGCCCGTGAAGGCACAGAACGAGCAGCGCACGGGTCTGCTCTACGGATTCGGCGCGTACGGGATGTGGGGGCTGGTCCCCCTCTTCTGGCCGCTGCTCAAGCCGTCCGGGGCGATCGAGATCCTCGCCCACCGCATGGTGTGGTCACTGGCGGTGGTCGGCGTCGCGCTGATCGCGCTGCGCCGCTGGAGCTGGATGGCGGAGCTGCTGCGCCAGCCGCGCAAGCTGGCGCTGACCGCGCTGGCCGCGACCGTGATCAGCGTGAACTGGGGCCTGTACATCTGGTCGGTCAACAACGGCCACGTGGTCGAGGCCAGCCTCGGCTACTTCATCAACCCGCTGGTGACCATCGCGCTCGGCGTCCTGGTCCTCGGGGAGCGGCTGCGCCGCCTCCAGTGGGCGGCGGTCGGCATCAGCTTCGCCGCCGTCCTGGTCCTGGCCATCGGGTACGGGCGTCCGCCGTGGATCTCGCTCGCCCTGGCCTCCTCCTTCGCCACCTACGGGCTGATCAAGAAGAAGCTCGGCATGGGCGGGCTGGAGTCGCTGACCGCCGAGACGGCGATGCTGTTCCTGCCGGCCCTGGGCTACCTGCTGTGGCTCGCCGCCGAGGGACGCTCGACGTTCGCCTCACTGGGGCTCGGACACTCCGCCCTGCTCGCCTCGACCGGGCTGGTCACCGCGATCCCGCTGGTCTGCTTCGGGGCGGCCGCGATCCGGGTCCCGCTGTCCACGCTGGGGCTGCTGCAGTACCTGGCGCCCGTGTTCCAGTTCGGGCTCGGGGTGCTGTACTTCCACGAGGCTATGCCGCCGGAGCGCTGGGCCGGCTTCTCCCTGGTCTGGGCCGCGCTGGTCCTGCTGAGCTGGGACGCGCTGCACAGCTCCCGGCGCTCGCGGGCCCGGCTCGCGGAGGCCGCGGGGAGCGCGGCGGCCCCCGTCACCGAGCCCGCCGCCCCGCCTGCCGACGCCCCCGCGGCGGGGGCGGCCCCCACCCGCGGGCCCGCGTAACGGCCTTCACTCCTCTCCCCCGGTCCCCGGTACGAAACCTTCGTACCGGGGATCGTCCGTTTACCGAACTCCCTTGACCGGATTGTGGTCTTGACGGGCCGTCACGCTCTCACTGAACATCAGGCTCGCACTGGCGCATCATCGTTCATCTGATCGATCCCGCACGTTCCGTCTCATCCCCATACGGAATCCCGGAGCCCCCACATGAGCCTGTCCGTCTCCCGGCGCCTGGCCGCCGTGACCGCACTCGCGGTCGCGGGCCTGCTGGCCGCCACCTCCCCCGCCGCGCTCGCCGCGCCCACGGCCGTCGCCGCCGCGCCGACCCCGCCCGACATCCCGCTGGCCAACGTCAAGGCGCACCTGGCGCAGTTCTCCTCGATAGCCGCCGCCAACGGCGGCAACCGCGCCCACGGCCGGTCCGGCTACAAGGCCTCGATCGACTACGTGAAGGCCAAGCTGGACGCGGCCGGTTTCACCACCACGCTGCAGACCTTCACCTCCAGCGGCGCCACCGGCTACAACCTGATCGCCGACTGGCCGGGCGGCGACCCGAACTCCGTGCTGATGTCCGGCTCCCACCTCGACTCGGTGACGGCCGGCGCGGGCATCAACGACAACGGCTCCGGCTCGGCGGCCGTCCTGGAGTCGGCGCTGGCCGTCTCCCGCGCGGGCCTGCAGCCCACCAAGCACCTGCGTTTCGGCTGGTGGGGCGCGGAGGAGCTGGGCCTGATCGGCTCGAAGTACTACGTCAACAACCTGCCGGCGGCCGAGAAGGCGAAGATCTCCGGCTACCTGAACTTCGACATGATCGGCTCGCCGAACCCGGGCTACTTCGTCTACGACGACGACCCGACCATCGAGCAGACCTTCAAGAACTACTACGCCGGCCTCGGCATCCCCACCGAGATCGAGACCGAGGGCGACGGCCGCTCCGACCACGCCCCCTTCAAGAGCGCGGGCATCCCCGTCGGCGGCCTGTTCTCCGGCGCCGACTACACCAAGACGGCGGCGCAGGCCCAGAAGTGGGGCGGCACCTCCGGCCAGGCCTTCGACGCCTGCTACCACTCCTCCTGCGACACCACCGCGAACATCAACGACACCGCCCTGGACCGCAACGCGGACGCCATCGCCTACGCGATCTGGAACCTCGGGGCGGCCACCCCGGTCCCGCCGGGCCCGTCCTTCGAGAACACCGCGGACGTGAACATCCCGGACTCCCCCGGCGCCGCGGTGACCTCGCCGATCACGGTCTCCGGCGTCACGGGCAACGCTCCCGCCACCACCAAGGTCGACGTCAACATCGTCCACACCTACCGCGGTGACCTGGTGATCAACCTGATCGCCCCGGACGGCACGGCGTACCTGCTGAAGAATTCCAGCTCGGACTCGGCCGACAACGTGATCGCCACCTACACGGTGAACGCGTCGAGCGAGGTGGCCAACGGGGTCTGGAAGCTCCAGGTCAAGGACGTGGGGGCGCAGGACGTCGGTTACATCAACAGCTGGAAGATCACCTTCTGACGGCCGGTCCCCCCGACGAGGCGCCGGTGGTGCTACGCGTCCTCGGCGGCCGACCGCAGCGAGGCGGGCACGGGTTCCTGGATGCGGGCGCGCAGTTCCTCCGCGACCGCCCCGATGTCCACCCGGCCCAGCTTCGCGGCCTCCACCAGGTCGCCCAGCTCCTCCGGCGAGGGCAGCTGCTTGGCCCCGGCCACCCGCAGGTACGAGCGGGTGGCCGCGGCCGCGTAGAACTCGTTCATCGGGGATTCCAGCGCGGGGCACACGGCGAGGGTGTGCAGGAACGCGGCGGCCCGCCAGGCCGTGTCCGGAGCGGGCTGCTCGGGCACCAGCACCAGGTCGTTCTGGTGCCGGGCGACGGCCGCGGCGACCCCGGAGGGGTCCCACACGGCGGGATCCGACGGCAGATGGTGGGCCAGGGCCGTCCAGGCCCACTCCATGGTGATCTTCAATTGCCGAACCGCTCCTGGAAGTAGCCCCAGTGGTCGGCGAACTCCTCGATGCCGGACAGGAAGGTCTTCCGGTCCTCGTCGAGTTCGCGCTCGGTGACCTCGGTGATCAGCGCGGTCACCGTCGTCCCCAGCGCCGCCGCGCGCGCCTTGAGGCGCTCGTGGAACTCTTCGTCCAGGCGGATGGTGACGTGTCTCGACATGGCGTTCACGGTACAGCGGCCGTGCTGTACGCAGGAGCGGAACAGGACAAGGGTGGCCGGGGACACACGTCCCCGGCCACCCCCGTCGGTGGTGCGCCTACTTGGCGGAGTTCGCCGTCTTCACCAGCTGGTCCTTGGTGACCGCGCCGACGTAGACCTTGCCGTCATCGGTGATCAGCGCGTTGACCAGGCGGGTGGAGAAGATCCGGCCCTCGCCGAACTTCCCGCTGACCTTGTCCCCGAGGGAGTTCAGGAACTGCTTGGCCTCCTTCGGCGCGTTCTTGTCCTTCTCGATGTCGCCCAGGCTCTTGCCGGCACCGGTGTCGATGCGCGCGACCGTCGCCCAGCCCTCGCCGAGGACCTTCACGTCACCCTTGCCGTCCTTGCCGTTCGCCCCGCCGGTGAGGGCGTCCAGACCGGGGAAGGAGTCCAGCGGCCCGAACTCCTTGCCGTGGTCCCCGCCCTTGCCCGCGGCCTTGTCCGCGCCCTCGGTCACCTTGGCGCCCTTGGGCGGGGCGAAGGAGAAGGCGTCGGCGGCCGGCTTGGCGAAGTCGACCTGGGTGAAGCCCGCCTCGGCGATCGGCTTGCCGCCCTGGCTGGAGAGCACCTGGACGCGCAGCGGCACACCGTTCTTGGCGTCGACGGCGATCTGGACGGAGCCGACGGTGGAGCCGCCGTGCTTGGGCTTCAGGACGAGCTGGTAGGCGTCGCGGCCGGCGACCTGTGCGGTGTCGCCCACGGCGATGTCGGTGGTCGGGCCGGCCTGCTTGAGCAGGTCCTGGGCCAGCTGCTGCGGCGAGGCCGCGAGCCGGTCGGCCGTCTTCGGGTGCTCCTTGCCCTTGGCCCCGTCCTTGCCGGCCTCCTTGCCGTCGGCCTTGTCGTGGAAGGCCTCGTTGGACTTGGAATCGTAGCCCCAGACGTCCGTGCCGTTGTGGACGAGGGTGTACTCGTCCTTGCCGTCCAGGAAGGTCAGCTTCTGCCGGTCCGGGCCGTCGGCCGCGACACGGAAGGTGTGGGTGCCGTTGGCCAGCTGCGCGACCTTGTCCTGCGGGTCGGCCGAGCCTCCCGCGACCCCGCCGCCGCCCAGCAGGCCGGAGGCGAGCGTGGGCAGGCCCAGGTCGGTGCTGAGCTTGGCCGTGCCGGTGAGCTGCTGGACGTCGGAGGCGGCGACCTTCTCGATCAGCTGCTGCGCCGTCACCTTGGGCAGGTCCGGGCCGCCGGCGTTGGCGAAGGCCGGAACCATCGCCACGGTCGCCGCGGCGACGCCCGCCACCGCTACCGGTACCGCGTACCGGGCGGCCTTGCGAGAGGTCTTCGTGTTCGCTGCCATGTCAGTGCCCTGCCCTCTGTGTATGTGGCGGCGACCCCCGTGTCGCCGCTCTCACCCGATCCGGTGGGGTTGATGACTCCATCTGACCAAATGGGCGGCCCCGGGGCGTCAGTCCCCGGAATCAACTGCGCGTACGACCGTGGGATGACACGAAGGGGGCCCCTCACCCCGGACCCGTAGGGGTCGCGGCGGGCGAGGGGCCCCCTTGCGGTGTCGGCGGGGACGGCTCAGCCGGCCCGGTGGACCACCGCGTCGCACAGCTCTTCCAGGGCCGACTTCGCGAAGCACTCCGGCAGCGGGGCCAGCGTGGCGCGCGCGTCCTGCGCGTACTGGATGGTGTCGCGGCGGGCCTGCTCCAGCGCGGGGTGCACCCGCAGCCGGGCGAGCACCTCGGCGTGCCGGGCGTCGTCGCTCAGGTCACCGTCCAGCAGCCGTACGAGCTCCAGGTCCTCCTCGCGGCCGTCCCGCTCGGCCATCTCCCGCAGCCGCAGCACGGGGAGCGTGGGGATGCCCTCGCGCAGGTCGGTGCCGGGGGTCTTGCCGGACTCGTGGGAGTCGGAGGCGATGTCGAGGACGTCGTCGGCGAGCTGGAAGGCGGTGCCGAGGCGCTCGCCGTACTGGGTCAGGATGTCGACGACCGACTCGTCGGCCCCGGACATCATCGCCCCGAAGCGGCCGGAGACCGCGATCAGCGAGCCGGTCTTGCCGGCGATGACGTCGAGGTAGTGCGCGACCGGGTCGCGGCCGTCGCGCGGACCGGCCGTCTCCAGGATCTGGCCCGTCACCAGCCGCTCGAACGCCTCGGCCTGGACGCGTACGGCCTCGGGGCCGAGGTCGGCCAGGATGTGCGAGGCGCGGGCGAACAGGAAGTCACCCGTCAGGACGGCCACCGAGTTGCCCCAGCGGGCATTGGCGCTCTCCACCCCGCGGCGCACGTCCGCCTCGTCCATGACGTCGTCGTGGTAGAGCGTGGCCAGGTGGGTGAGCTCCACGACCACCGCGGACGGCACGATCCCGGGCGCGTAGGGGTCGCCGAAGCGGGAGGCGAGCATCACCAGCAGCGGCCGGAACCTCTTGCCTCCGGCGCGCACCAGATGCTGGGCGGCCTCGGTGATGAAGGGGACTTCGCTCTTGGTGGCTTCCAGCAGACCCGCCTCGACGGCGGCCAGTCCGGCCTGGACATCGGTTTCAAGAGCCTGGTCCCGCACGCTCAGTCCGAACGGCCCGACGACGGTCACGAGGGGTACTCCTGTCTGCTGACGATCACGCTGACGATCACCTGGATTGTCGATGTGTCGCTGCCATCACTCAAGCCAGCGTATCCGGTCTGTTTTCGATCACCCAGAGCGCCTGCCCGGTCGCCACGTGCGCATCGCCCGATCCGCACCGGTATGTTCTAAGGGACCCGAAACAACCGGAGAGTACGTTTTGTCCAGAACTGTGACCGATATAGACGAACCCAGAGACCCGGAGGCGGACCAGCCGCCACCCGGCGACGACCACGCCTTCCTCGGTCACCCCAGGGGTCTCGCCACCCTCTCCGGGCTTGAGGTCTGGGAGCGGTTCTCCTTCCTCGGCATGCAGGCCATCCTCGTCCTCTACTTCGCGGACACGGTCGCGAACGGCGGCCTGGGGATGAACCCGGCCACGGCCGCCTCCGTCTCGGCGGCCTACGGGACCATGGTCTACCTCGTCTCCGTGGCCGGCGGATGGCTCGCCGACCGCATCCTCGGTTCCTACCGCGCCGTCCTCTCCGGCGGCATCCTGATCGCCTGCGGCCACTACGCCATGGCCGTCCCCACGGCCACCATGACCTGGGTGGGCCTCGGCCTGATCAGCGCGGGCACCGGCCTGCTCAAGCCCAACGTGGCCGGCATGGTCGGCAAGCTGTACCGGACGGCCGACCAGCGGCGCGACGCCGGCTTCGCCCTCTACTACATGGGCATCAACATCGGCGCGTTCGCCGGACCGCTGGTCACCGCCTGGCTCGGCGAGCACAAGGGCTGGCACTGGGGCTTCTCCGCCGCCGCCATCGGGATGACCGCCGGGCTCGTCCAGTACGTCCTCGGACGCCGCCATCTGGCCGGACGCAAGCACTCGGCCGAGTACGCCCTTCCCCCCGACGCGATGCGCGCCGCCGTCCGGAAGATCGTCGGCGGCTGCGTCGCCTTCGCCGTCATCGCCACCCTCCTGGCGGTCGTCGGCTGGTTGACGATGGGCCGTCTCGTCGATCTCCTCACCCTCGCCTCGGTGATCGCCCCGGTCGTCTACTTCACGCTCATGTTCCGCAGCCCGCGCGTCAGCGCCGAGGAGCGCGGACGCCTGCGCCCCTACGTGGTCCTCTTCCTGGCCTCGGTCGCCTTCAACTTCATCCTCTTCCAGGCCTACTCGACGATGATGCTGCTCGCCTCGACGAACGCCCGCACCGAGATCCTCGGCTTCGACTTCCCGGCGGGCTGGTACGCGTCGGCGCTCGGCGCCTTCGAGGTGCTGCTGGCCCCGGTGGTGGCGGCGCTGTGGGTCCGCATGGGGCCCCGCCAGCCGCACGCCTCCAACAAGATCGCCATCGGGGTGATCCTGGGCGGCCTGTCGTTCCTGCTGATGGTGATCCCCACCTCGGGCCACGACGGCGAGGCGTACAAGATGGCCGCCTGGTGGATCGTCGGCTCGTACCTGCTGCTGGGGCTCGGCGACGTCCTGCTGGAGACCTCCGGCATGTCGGCCACCACCAAGCTCGCCCCCAAGGCCTACACCAACCAGACGATGGCCCTGTGGTTCCTCTCCCTGGCCCTCGCCAACGGCATCCAGGCCCAGGTGGTCAAGGTCTACGGCACCGTGTCCGACCCGGTGTACTTCGGCGTCAACGGCGCCGTCGCGGTCGCGGCGGGCCTGGCAGTGATCGCGCTGGCGCCCTGGCTGCGCCGCACGATGCATCCCGTCCACTGAGGGGCCGGTGAAACCACTCCGATGATCATCCGAACCGACTTCCCGTACGCGACCACCCACGAGGACGTCCGCATCCCGATGCCCGACGGCGTCGAGCTGTACGCCCGCATCTGGCGCCCGGTCACCGACGGGCCCGTCCCGGCCCTGCTGGAGTACCTCCCGTACCGGCTCACCGACTGGACCGCCCCGCGCGACGCCCAGCGCCACCCCTGGTACGCGGGCCACGGCTACGCCTCCGTACGGGTCGACGTGCGCGGCCACGGCGTCAGCGGGGGCCGCCCCGGCGACGAGTACGACGCCCGGGAACTGGCCGACGGGGTCGCCGTGGTGGAGTGGCTGGCCGCCCAGCCCTGGTGCACGGGCGCGGTCGGCATGTTCGGGATCTCCTGGGGCGGCTTCAACAGCCTCCAGATCGCCGCGCTCGCCCCCCGGGCGCTGAAGGCCGTCGTCACCGTCTGCTCCACCGACGACCGCTACGACAACGACGTGCACTACATGGGCGGCTCGGTCCTCGCCGTGGACATGCACGCCTGGGCCGCCACGATGCTGGCCTTCACCGCCCGCCCGCCGGACCCCCGCTACGCCGGGGACGGCTGGCGCCGCCAGTGGACCGACCGCCTGGAGGGCATGGAGCCCCTGATCCACACCTGGCTCTCCCACCAGACCCGGGACGCCTACTGGCGCCACGGCAGCGTCTGCGAGGACTACGGGGCCGTCCGCGCGGCCGTCCTCGCCGTCGGCGGCTGGCACGACCCGTACCGGGACACGGTCCTGCGCCTGGTCTCCGCGCTGCCCGCCTCCCGCGTCCGGGGGCTGATCGGCCCCTGGTCGCACCAGTACCCAGACCGGGGACTGCCGCCGGGCCCGGCCATCGGCTTCCTCCAGGAGACCCTGCGCTGGTGGGACCACTGGCTCAAGGGCGAGGACAACGGGGTCATGGAGGAGCCGCTGCTGCGCTCCTGGATCAGCGAGTCGCACCGCCCCGCGACCGTGTACGAGCGGCTGGAGGGCCGCTGGGTCGGCGACCGGGCCTGGCCCTCCCCGACGGTGGTCCCCGTCTCCTACGGGCTCCAGGGCGCCCCGGTGGTCGTGGCCTCGCCCCAGCACACCGGGCTGGACGCGGGCCGCTTCTTCCCCTTCGGCAACGCCGCCGACCTGCCGCCGGACCAGCGGGAGGAGGACGCGAAGTCGGCCTGCTTCGAGTTCCCGGTGGCGCCGGGCGAGCCGGTGGAGATCCTCGGCCGCCCGTCGGTGACCCTGCGGCTGCGGATGGACGTCCCGTACGGGCAGGTCGTGGCCCGGCTGTGCGACGTCGCCCCCGACGGGTCCTCGACCCTGGTCACCCGGGGCGCGCTGAACCTGTCGGCCCGCCGGGGCCGGGACCGGGCGGCGCCGTGGACCCCGGGCGCGCAGGAGGACGTCACCTTCGAGCTGAACGGCATCGGCCACGCCTTCCCTCCCGGCCACCGGATCCGCCTCGCCCTGTCCTCCGCGTACTGGCCGTGGATCTGGCCCCGCGCCGGCTCCGAGGCCGGCTGGACCCTCGACCCGACCGGCTCCACCCTGGAACTCCCGGTCCGCGCGGGCTCCCCCGCCACGGACGCGGGCATCGTCTTCGAGGCCCCGGAACAGGCGGAGCCGCTGGGCGTGTCCTACCCCGAGACCCTGGACGGGCCGCACCCCGAGCGGCTGGTCGTACGGGACGTGGCGCGCGGCACCTGGCGCCTGGAGGTGGACCCCCGCTACGGCGGCACCCGGGTCTACCCGGACGGCCTGGAGTACGAGGAGGAGGCGGCGGAGGTCTACGAGATCCAGGACGCCGATCCGCTGTCCGCGGCCTGCCGCTCGCAGTGGCGGATCCGGCTCCACCGGCCGGAGGAGGGCTGGGACGCCCGGGTGGAGACCCGCTCGGAGATCACGTGCGACGAGGGCGGCTTCCTGACGTCCAACGAGGTGGTGTGCCGGGAGGGCGAGGAGGTCGTCTTCCACCGCACCTGGGAACGCCGCCTGCCGAGGACGGCGGGCTAGGGTCCGGGCGCGGCTTCCGCGACGACTCCCTGCCGCGACCGCCAAGTACCGTCGTGGATCGGTGATCGGCGCTGTCAGAGGGTGCTGGCAGCATCGTCGTCATGGATGCCGTCCGTACCACCCCGCCGCGGCCGCTCGACGTCACCGCGGTCTTCCCCCGACTGGCCCCGCTGGCACGCACGGCGACCCGGTTGCATCCCCGCCCCGGAGCTCCTTCGGTGCACGACAGTTCGGTGGGGGGGGGGCCGGGGGGGGGCGGGGGCGGGGCCCCGGCCGCCCCCCCCCCCCCCCCCGAGCCCTGGCCGCACTGCGACGCCCCGCACGAGGGCGGGGACCACGCCTTGGCCGAGCTGCGCCTGCAGCAGCGCATCCGGGCGAGCGAGGCGATGCACCCGGACGGCGATGCGCCCGCCCCGGGGTACACACCTGCGGAGCAGGCGGTCCTGGACCGGCTCGACTCCGACGAAACCTGGCACGACAGCTCGTGGCTTGAGGGCCCGGTCGCCCTGCTGCCCCTGGCCCAGCTCTACGTGCGTGACGTCCCCGGGCTGCGCCCGCCCGCGGGGGCCGGGGCGGACCTGCTCCAGGTGCTGTGGTGCCCCTTCGACCACCCTCCGGAGCAGTACATGCCCAGGACCGTGGTGGTCTGGCGGTCCGCGGCCGCCGTCAACGAGGTCCTCACCTCACCCCCGGAACCGCCCCTGGTCGTCGAGGAATACCTGCCGGAGCCGTGCGTGCTCGCGCCGGAGCAGGTCACCGAGTACCCCGGTCCCGGGGAGTTGAGCGGGGAACTGCTGGAGCAGATCGGGGACTGGAGCCTGTGGCAGGAGGCCGGCGCCGGTGTGGACAGCTCCTACGCCCCCTACCCGGACTCGTTCTACGGGAGCCACCTGTCCGTCGCCCCCGGGTGGAAGGTCGGTGGCTGGCCCATGTGGGGCTACACCGACCCCGCTCCCCGGTCCTGCCCCGCGTGCGGCACCGCGATGGACCCGCTGCTGACCATCGCCACCTTCGAATGGGACAGCAGCAACGGCAGCTGGATCCCGTACGAAGACCAGGCCGCCGCATCCTCGACCGACCCCCGCTACCGCGACCTGACGCAACCGACCCGGATCCAGATCGGCAGCGGCTACAAACAGCAGCTCTACTTCTGCCCGGCGGCTCCGGAGCATCCCCATATCGAGCTGATGCAGTAGCCGGCCGGCGGTCAGCCGAACAGGCCCCGGGCTGCCCGCCCGGGGCCCGCCGGGCCGCTCAGACGGCCTTGAGACCGTCGACGAAGGCGGAGAACGCGTCGGCGGTGAAGCCGAGTTCGGGGCCGTCGGTGCGCTTGGAGTCCCGGACGGGGACCACACCGCGCGACGGGACGAGGTTGGTGGCGACCTCGACGCAGGCGCCGCCGTTGTCGCTGTAGGAGGACTTGAACCAGCGGGGGGATTCGGTCGTCACGAGGTGCCCTTTCTCGACGTCAGACGGCCTTGACGCCGTCCACGAAGGCGGAGAACGCGGCGGCGGTGAAGTCGAGTTCCGGACCATCGGCGCGCTTGGAGTCCCGGACGGGAACGACACCGCGCGAGGCGACGAGGTTGGTGGCGACCTCGACGCACTGGCCGCCGTTTTCACTGTAGGAGGACGTGAACCAGCGGGGGGATTCGATCGTCACGACGTGCCCTTTCTTAGCTGATCGATCATGGCCACAGAAGCCGCCTGCGAGTGCGCTCCGGCCTGCAGCTGATGGTAGGCCGTCAGCATCGGCACCACGGAGCTGTTGTCCCGTTCCAGATGTCCCCGTTGGGCGGATTCGGAGTAGGACATGATCGAGCGGTCGGGCAGTGTCAGCACCGTGACGGGCAGGCTGAGCGGGCGACGCTCTCCCATGTCGAACGGAGCGACCTGGAGGACAGTGTTCGGCAATTCGGCGAATTCGAGCAGTCGCGTGAACTGCTCCTCCATGAGGGCACGTCCGCCAATGGGTCGACGCAGACAGCTCTCGTCCAACACCACGAACACCAGCGGCGGGGGAGTGCGGAGCAACGCCGCCTGCCGCTCCGAGACGACGGCGATTCGCTCCCTCGCGTGATCCGCCGTGATGGCACCTCTCTTGACGGTGCTCTCGGTGACCACCGTCGCGTACTCCGGCGTCTGGAGCAGTCCCGGTATGACGCCGACCTCGTACAGCCGGATCTCCACCGCCCGGCTCTCGTAGCCGAGGAACTCCGGGAAGCCCTCCAGCAGGACGCCGTGCCGGATCTCCCGCCACTGGCGTTCGAACGTGTTCTCGGTCCCCGCGGTGCCGAAGACCGCGTCCGCACTGCGCGCGAAACGCAGAGTAGAAATCTTGCGCCCGGTTTCCACCGCCGAGACGTGCGTGCTGGAGTAGCCCAGCCGCTTCCCGAGCTCCTCCTGCTTCCAGCCGCGCTCTTCCCGCGAGCTGCGCAGACGTGCCCCGAAGGCGGCTTCGGGGCCCGCTTCGGGGTTCAACTCCTTGCGATTCACAGGCTCGTGACCAATCTTCCGTTCCGCACTGGCAAGTTGAAGTGTCCCCACCGCCCGGCCACTCTGAACCCGCTTGGTAGCGGCATCGCTACGGAGAGGAACCGCCGTGTGTGGAACGCCCCTTCCCCCGCCCCCCGTTCCCGGAACCCTCGTCGTGGACACCGGCCGCGACGACCGGCTCGGGGAGTTCCGGGGCCTCGCCGGACCGTACTGGGCGCTGCGGCCCGTGCGCGGGGGCCCCGAGTGGGAGGCGGAGCCGCGCGAGGTGCGGCTCGCCGACCCCATGGAGCGGCTCCGGGCCGAGATCGCACGGTGCAACGCCCGCAGCGCGGAGGGCCGGCCGTGAGGGGCCCGGAACGACCCCCCGCCGAGCGGGCCACCGCGCTCGCCGTGACCCTGGGGGCCGTCGCCTGGGTCTGCTGCGTGGCCTGCATCGTCGCCCGGGGGTGGTCCGCGTGAGCAACCCCTGCGGGGCGCCCGGGCTCCTGTCGGCCTCCCACCTCGACGCCCTCGCGGAACTCCTCGCCGGGAACGCCCGCGCCCTGCGGGCCGCGCTCGCGGAGGGCCCCGAGCTGCGCTGCGCGCTCGAACGGCACTCCGGACCCCACATGGACCTGGTCCACGACTCCGGCTCCGGTGCGGCCCTGTGGGCCCAGTGGCCCGGCCCGGGCAGCGACGGGTGGCTGGAAACAGTCGTCACCCTGCCCGACTGCCCGGCCACCACCCCCGGCCGCGGCACGGGCTGCTGGGCGTACCTGGCCCACCCCGGCGCGCACACCTGGGAGCTCACCCCGCCCTGGGCCGTCGGCCGGAGTCCGGTCCGGCGCGTTCAGGAATAGAGGCGCTCCAGGACCACCGCGATGCCGTGCGCCTCGTTCGAGAGGGTCACCTCGTCGGCCACGGCCAGCAGCTCGCGGTGGGCGTTGGCCATCGCCACCCCGTGCGCCGCCCAGGCGAACATCGGGACGTCGTTCGGCATGTCGCCGAAGGCGATCGTCGACGAGGCCGGCAGGTCCAGGACCTCCGCCGCGCGGGCCAGCCCGTCCGCCTTGTCGACGCCGGGCGGCTGGAGCTCCACCGTGTGCTCCCCGGCCATCGTGACGTTCACCAGGTCCCCGGCCACCGCGCGCGCCAGTCGCGTCAGCTCGTCGTCGTCCAGGCGCGGGTGCTGGAGCAGCACCTTGTTGATCGGCGCCGACCAGAGGTCCTCGCGCCGGGGGACGCGGACCATGGGCAGGTGCGGGTGCCACATCCGGTAGCCCGGTCCCATCAGGGTCTCCCCGTCGAGCCCCTCCTGGTTGACGGCCGCGTACACCTCGCCGACCTCGGCTTCGATCTTGCCGAGGGCCACCTCCGCAAGGCCGCGGTCCATCGAGACGGAGTGCAGCAGGCGCCCGCGCGCCGTGTCGTACACCTGCGCGCCCTGCCCGCACACCGCGAGCCCCGTATACCCAAGATCCTCCAGGATCTTCCGGACCTGCGGGACGGGGCGTCCGGTGACCACGATGTGCTGGGCTCCCGCCGCGCGCGCCGTGGCGAGGGCCGCGTGGGAGCGGGCGGAGACGGTGTCCGCGGCGCACAGCAGAGTCCCGTCCAGGTCAGTGGCGATCAAGACATAGGGAAGGGCGGAAGTCACGGCGCCAAGGATACGGACCCCATTGGACAAGTCCTACAAATAGCGCCCGAATCCGGCCTCCCACAGACCCCACCAGACACGTAACGTGTCAGCCAGCCCCCGGGACACCCCCGGACCGCATGGAAAGCGAGGCAGTACCCCATGCCCCAGCAGAGCCCCCTCGACGTTCCCGAGGGCGACCCGTTCGGGCCGCACAACCTCCCCTACGGCGTGTTCAGCACCTCCGAGGAGCCGCAGCGCCGCCGCGTCGGCGTGCGGATCGGCGGGCACGTGCTCGACGCCGGGGCCGTGGCCGTCGCGCTCGGGTCCCCGTACGCCGGACTCCTCGCCCAGGGCTCGCTGAACCCCCTGCTGGCCGCCGGCCGCACCGCCTGGCGGGACGTGCGCCGCGCCCTGACCGCCTGGGTGACCGACCCCGGCCACCGCGGGACCGTAGAGCCGCACCTGCTGCCGCTCGACACCGTCACCCTGCACCTGCCGTACGAGGTCGCGGACTACGTCGACTTCTACGCGAGCGAGCACCACGCCACCAACGTCGGCAAGATCTTCCGCCCGGACGGGGACGCGCTGACCCCCAACTGGAAGCACCTGCCCATCGGTTACCACGGCCGGTCGGGAACGATCGTGGTGTCGGGCACGGACGTCGTACGCCCCTCCGGGCAGCGCAAGGCCCCCACCGACCCGGCGCCCGTCTTCGGGCCCTCGGTCAAGCTCGACATCGAGGCGGAGGTCGGCTTCGTCGTCGGCACCCCCTCCGAGCTGGGCCACCCCGTCGCGCTCGGCGACTTCGAGGACCACGTCTTCGGCCTCTTCCTCCTCAACGACTGGTCCGCGCGAGACGTCCAGGCCTGGGAGTACGTGCCGCTCGGCCCCTTCCTCGGCAAGTCCTTCGCCACCTCCGTCTCCGCCTGGGTGACCCCCCTGGAGGCCCTGGACGCGGCCCGCGTGGCCCCGCCCGCCCGGGACTTCCCGCTCCTGCCCTACCTCGACGACTCCGCGGCCGACCGCCCCGGCGGCTTCGACCTGCACATCACCGTCTCCATCAACGGGCAGGAGGTGGCGCGCCCGCCGTTCGCCTCGATGTACTGGACCGCCGCCCAGCAGCTGGCCCACATGACCGTCAACGGCGCCTCGCTGCGCACGGGCGACGTGTTCGGCTCCGGCACCGTCAGCGGCCCCGAGGTCGACCAGCGCGGCTCGCTCCTGGAGCTCACCTGGAACGGCCGCGACGCCATCGAGCTGGCCGACGGCAAGCGCACCTTCCTGGAGGACGGCGACACCGTCACCCTCACCGCCTGGGCCCCCGGCGCCGACGGCACCCGCGTCGGCCTCGGCGAGGTCACCGGCCGGATCGTGGGCTCGGCCGGCTAGACCCTCCTGCGGGGTGGCGGGCCTTCCCGCCGCCCCGCGGGGACCCGCGCCCGTGCGTAGGCCGCACGGGCGGCCCGGCCACCCGTACGCTCCCCCACCCGTGGCGGGGCCGGAGGGGCCGGGTGAGGCTGCTCGCATGCCCCCTCGCAAAGCGAAGCTCATCCCGCTCGTCCCGCTGGCCCTCGCGGCCGCCGCGACCCTGGCGGCCGCGCCGTCGGCCGCCGCCGCGCCCGCCCCGCCCACCCCGGCCGCCGGGCCGTCGTCCCGGCTCGCGCCCGCCGCCCAGCTGGCCCTGACCTACCGGGCCACCGCCAAGTACCACCGGCACAGCGTCGGCGTCGCCGACGGGTACGTCCCCGACAAGTACTGCGTCACGAACCCGTCCGGCGGCACCGGCTCCCTCGGCTACCCGCACTTCAACCACGCCTACGACGGCTCCGTCGACCCGGCCAAGCCCACCGCCCTGCTCTACGAGGGCGACGGCAAGGGCCGCTGGCGCCTGGCCGGCCTCGAATGGATGGTCGTGGACAAGGACGGCCTGGTGGAGACCGACGACGACCGCCCGTCCCTGTTCGGGGAGCCCTTCCGCGGCCCGCTGCCCCCGCGCTTCCCGGGGCAGAAGGTGCACTACTCGCTGCACCTGTGGCTGTGGAAGGACAACCCCGCCGGACGGTTCGAGCCCTTCAACACCGCGCTCACCTGCCGCCCCGGCACCACCAGACCCCGCCCGGTCGCCCCCGCCGCCACCCCTTAGGGGAGGGGGCTGCCCCCGTTCGGAGGCCCGCCGCGTGCAGGGCGTTCCGAGCGCCCTGATGGTGGACGAAACGGCCTCATCCCTCCAGGAGTTCCGATGCCCGTACGCAGCCTGAAGCCCGTTCTCGCCTGCGCGGCCGCCGTGTCGCTCGGCCTCGCCGCCGTGCCCGCGGCCCACGCGGTGGACGGTCCCGCGCCCGACCCGCGCAACCGTCAGGCCATGCGGGACATGGCGACGGCGATCTCGGTGACGGCCAAGTACGTGGACGAACAGGAGGCCATCAAGGACGGGTACGTCCCGCACGGCGAAGCGTGCATGAGCAACCCGTTCGGGGTCGGCTCCATGGGCTACCACTACGTCAAGGAGGCCTACTGGGGTTCGAAGGACCCCGCCAGGCCGACCGCGCTCCTCTACAGCTACACGAAGGACCGCAACGGCCGGCGCAAGCTCCAGACCGTGGAGTGGATGTCCACCGACCGCGACCAGGACCTGACGACCACCGACGACCGGCCCAGCATGTTCGGGCTGCCCTTCGACGGGCCGATGCCCGGCCACTGGGCGGGCATGCCCAAGCACTACGACCTGCACATGTGGGCGTACGAGAAGAACCCGGCGGGCCGCTTCCACAACTGGAACCCGGCCCTTCCCTGCCCGAACAAGGCCCCGGTGGTACCGGGCGCCACCACACCGTCGACGCACGCGCACGGCCACTAGGCGGCACCGACCGACGTCGTCAACTGCCTCCCGCATATGCCTCACCCGAAAGGACGGGGTTCCGCGATTGTCCGGCGCTACGCTGAGCAGACTCGCGAGACTCTGCCCCATGGGAGCACTGATGAGCGTCGAATCCGCAGCGCCGCAGCCTGAACCGGAGCCGGGGCCGCGCTGGCCGATCCCGCCGGCGGGCGGCTGGACCGCGGACGACCTGGACACGCTTCCGAATCTGCCTCCGCACACGGAGCTGATCGACGGGAGCCTGGTCTTCGTGAGTCCGCAGAGCGTCTTCCACGAGCGGGCCATCGACTTGTGCAAGTGGCAACTGCAATCGGTGGCCCCTGACGACTTCGAGGTCTTCCGCGAATTCACCATCGACATCGACAAGCTGAATCGGCCCGAGCCGGACGTCGTCGTCGTGCGCGCGGATGTCGTCGACGCTCTGGAACAGACGCGATTCCCTGCCGAGGCCGTGGTTCTGGCCATCGAAGTGGTCTCCCCCGACTCCATCGGGCGCGACCGCGAAACGAAGCCGTTGAAGTACGCCAGGGCCGGGATCCTCCACTTCTGGCGGGTGGAAAACAAGGAAGGCCGGGCCGTGGTCTACGTCTACGAACTCGACCCCGCCACCGAGAAGTACGTCGCCACCGGCATCTTCCACGACCGCCTAAGGGTCTCCGTCCCCTTCCCCGTCGACCTCGACCTGACCGCCATCACCCCGAAACGGCGCAGCGCCGAATAGCACCCCGCACGCGACAGGGCCCGGCTCCCCCGAGGGAGCCGGGCCCTGTCGCGTACGGCCGGGTCAGCGGACGAAGGTGCTCGCCTGCCCCGCCAGGTCCAGGAAGTACTGCGGGGCCAGACCCAGCACCAGGGTGACGGCCACGCCGACCGCGATGGTCGTCATCGTCAGCGGCGAGGGGACGGCCACGGTCGGGCCGTCGGCCTTCGGCTCGCTGAAGAACATCAGCACGATCACCCGGATGTAGAAGAACGCGGCGATCGCGGACGAGATCACACCGACCACGACCAGCACCCCCGCGCCGCCCTCCGCCGCCGCCTTGAACACGGCGAACTTGCCCGCGAAGCCCGAGGTCAGCGGGATGCCGGCGAAGGCCAGCAGGAACACGGCGAACACGGCCGCAGTGAGCGGCGAACGCCGGCCCAGCCCCGCCCACTTCGACAGGTGCGTGGCCTCGCCGCCCGCGTCGCGCACCAGCGTGACCACCGCGAAGGCGCCGATCGTCACGAAGGAGTAGGCGAACAGGTAGAAGAGGACGGACTGGACGCCCTCCGCCGAGGTCGCGATCACACCGGCCAGGATGAAGCCCGCGTGCGCGATCGAGGAGTACGCCAGGAGCCGCTTCATGTCGGTCTGGGTCACGGCGATCACCGCGCCCGCCAGCATCGTGACGATCGCGACGCCCCACATGACCGGCCGCCAGTCCCAGCGCAGGCCGGGGAGGACCACGTAGAGCAGGCGCAGCAGCGCGCCGAAGGCGGCCACCTTGGTCGCGGCGGCCATGAAGCCGGTGACCGGGGTCGGGGCGCCCTGGTAGACGTCCGGGGTCCACATGTGGAAGGGGACCGCGCCGACCTTGAACAGCAGGCCCATCAGGATCAGCGCACCGCCGATCAGCAGCAGCGCGTCGTTGCCCATGGTGGAGGCCAGGGCCGGGTCGAGCTTGGCGACGGTGCCGTCGACCACGTCGGCGATCACCGCGTAGGAGACGGAGCCCGCGTAGCCGTAGATCAGGGCGATGCCGAAGAGGAGGAAGGCGGAGGAGAACGCGCCGAGCAGGAAGTACTTGACCGCGGCCTCCTGCGACATCAGCCGCTGGCGGCGGGCGACGGCGCAGAGCAGGTACAGCGGGAGGGAGAAGACCTCCAGCGCGATGAACAGCGTCAGCAGGTCGTCGGCCGCCGGGAAGATCAGCATGCCGGCGATCGCGAACAGCGCCAGCGGGAACACCTCGGTGGTGGTGAACCCGGCCTTGACGGCGGCCTTCTCGCTGTCGCTGCCCGGTACGGACGCGGCCTGGGCGGCGAAGGAGTCCACCCGGTTGCCGTGCGCCTTCGGGTCGAGGCGGCGCTCGGCGAAGGTGAACACGGCCACGATCGAGGCCAGCAGGATCGTGCCCTGGAGGAACAGGGCCGGGCCGTCCACGGCGATGGCGCCCATGGCCGCGATGTGCGCCTTGGTGCTGCCGTAGCCGCCGGCGGCGAGGCCGACGACCGCCGCGAAGGCCGAGGCCAGGGCGGCGACGGCCAGGAACACCTGGACGTAGTAGCGGGACTTGCGCGGGACGAAGGCCTCGACGAGGACTCCGAGGACGGCCGCGCCCACCACGATCAGCGTGGGCGCGAGCTGCGCGTACTCGATGTGCGGGGCCGGGATCTTGTCGGCCGGTCCGTTGGCCGCCAGGGTCAGCAGGGCCTGGGCAGCAGTCGCGGTGCTCACTTCGCCGCCTCCCCATTCTTGGCCTCGACGGCCACCTCGGGCTTCGGGTCGGTCTGCTTCACGTCCGACATGGTGTGCTCCACCGCCGGGTTGACGATCGTCGTGAGCGGCTGCGGGTAGACGCCCAGTCCGATCAGCAGCGCGATCAGCGGGGCGACCACGAGGACCTCGCGCAGGCGCAGGTCCCGCATGCCGGAGACCTCCTCCTTGACGGGGCCGGTCATGGTGCGCTGGTACAGGACCAGGGTGTAGAGCGCCGCCAGCACGATGCCGACGGTGGCGATGATCCCGACGACCGGGTAGCGGGCGAACGTGCCGACCAGCACCAGGAACTCGCTGACGAAGGGCGCCAGGCCCGGCAGGGAGAGGGTGGCGAGGCCGCCGATCAGGAAGGTGCCGGCGAGGACCGGGGCCACCTTCTGGACGCCGCCGTAGTCGGCGATGAGCCGCGAGCCGCGCCGGGAGATCAGGAATCCGGCGACCAGCATCAGCGCGGCCGTCGAGATGCCGTGGTTGACCATGTAGAGCGTCGCGCCCGACTGGCCCTGGGAGGTCATCGCGAAGATGCCCAGGATGATGAAGCCGAAGTGCGAGATCGACGCGTAGGCGACCAGCCGCTTGATGTCCCGCTGCCCGACCGCGAGGAGCGCGCCGTAGACGATGCTGATCAGGGCCAGGACGAGGATCACCGGGGTGGCCCACTTGCTGGCGTCGGGGAAGAGCCCGAGGCAGAAGCGGAGCATCGCGAAGGTGCCGACCTTGTCGACGACCGCGGTGATCAGGACGGCGACCGGGGCGGTGGCCTCGCCCATCGCGTTCGGCAGCCAGGTGTGCAGCGGCCACAGCGGGGCCTTCACCGCGAAGGCGAAGAAGAAGCCGAGGAAGAGGAGCCGCTCGGTGTTGGTGGCCATGTCCAGGGTGCCCGCGGCGCGGGCGGCGGTGATCTCCTGGAGGGAGAAGTTCCCGGCGACCACGTACAGCCCGATGACGGCGGCCAGCATGATCAGGCCGCCGACCAGGTTGTAGAGGAGGAACTTGACCGCCGCGTACGAGCGCTGCGCGGCCGCGTTCTCGTCGGTCCCGGAGTGCGCCCGGTCCCCGAAGCCGCCGATGAGGAAGTACATCGGGATGAGCATGGCTTCGAAGAAGATGTAGAAGAGGAAGACGTCGGTGGCCTCGAAGGAGATGATCACCATCGCCTCGACCATCAGGATCAGGGCGAAGAAGCCCTGCGTCGGCCGCCAGCGCGAGTTCGACGTCTCCAGGGGGTCGGCGTCGTTCCAGCCGGCGCCGATCACGAAGGGGATCAGCAGGGCGGTGAGCGCGATCAGCGCCACCCCGATGCCGTCGACGCCCAGTTCGTAGCGGACGCCGAAGTCGGGGATCCAGGCGTGGGACTCGGTGAGCTGGTAGCGGTCGCCACCGGGCTCGAAGCCGACCGCGACCAGCACGGCCAGGGCCAGCGTGGCCAGGGAGAACAGCAGCGCGAGCCATTTGGCGGCGGTCCTGCGGGAGGCCGGGACGGCCGCCGTGAGGACCGCGCCGACCGCGGGCACGGCCGCCGTCACCGTCAGAAGCGGGAAACTCATCTCACACCGCCCTCATCAGCAGGGTCGCGGCGATCAGGATCGCCGTGCCCCCGAACATCGAGACCGCGTAGCTGCGGGCGTAGCCGTTCTGCAGCTTGCGCAGCCGGCCCGAGAGCCCGCCGACCGAGGCGGCCGTCCCGTTGACGACTCCGTCGACCAGGCTGTGGTCCACGTAGACGAGCGAGCGGGTCAGGTGCTCTCCGCCGCGCACCAGCACGACGTGGTTGAAGTCGTCCTGGTACAGGTCGCGGCGGGCCGCCCGGGTGAGGAGCGAGCCGCGCGGGGCGACGACCGGGACGGGCTTCCTGCCGTACATCCCCCAGGCGATGGCGACACCGATCACCAGGACCACCATGGTGGACAGGGTGACCGTCAGGGCGCTGATCGGCGGGTTGCCGTGCGCTTCCCCGGTGACCGGCTCCAGCCAGTCCACGAAGCGGTCGCCGATCGAGAAGAACCCGCCGGCGAAGACCGACCCGAAGGCGAGCACGATCATCGGGAAGGTCATGGACTTCGGGGACTCGTGCGGGTGCGGGGCGTGGCCCTGCGCGTCCGGCTGCCAGCGCTTCTCGCCGAAGAAGGTGAGGAGCATGACCCGGGTCATGTAGAAGGCGGTGATCGCCGCGCCCAGCAGGGCCACTCCGCCGAGGATCCAGCCCTCGGTGCCGCCCTTCGCGAAGGCCGCCTCGATGATCTTGTCCTTGGAGAAGAAGCCCGACAGTCCCGGGAAGCCGATGATGGCGAGGTAGCCGAGGCCGAAGGTCACGAAGGTGATCGGCATGTACGTCCGCAGACCGCCGTACCTGCGCATGTCCACCTCGTCGTTCATCCCGTGCATCACGGAACCGGCGCCGAGGAAGAGGCCCGCCTTGAAGAAGCCGTGCGTGACCAGGTGCATGATCGCGAAGACGTAGCCGATCGGGCCGAGGCCCGCCGCGAGGATCATGTAGCCGATCTGCGACATCGTGGACCCGGCGAGGGCCTTCTTGATGTCGTCCTTCGCGCAACCGACGATCGCACCGAAGAGCAGCGTGACCGCGCCGACGACGGTGACCACCAGCTGGGCGTCCGGCGCCCCGTTGAAGATCGCGGCCGAGCGGACGATCAGGTAGACGCCGGCGGTGACCATGGTCGCCGCGTGGATCAGGGCCGAGACCGGGGTCGGGCCCTCCATCGCGTCGCCGAGCCAGGACTGCAGCGGCACCTGCGCGGACTTGCCGCAGGCGGCCAGCAGCAGCATCAGGCCGATGGCCGTCAGCTTGCCCTCGGTGGCCCCGCCGACCGCCGCGAAGAGCGGCTCGAAGGCGAAGGTCCCGAACGTGGTGAACATCAGCATGATCGCGACCGACAGGCCCATGTCACCGACGCGGTTGACCAGGAAGGCCTTCTTCGCGGCCGTGGCCGCGCTGGGCTTGTGCTGCCAGAACCCGATCAGCAGGTACGAGGCCAGGCCCACGCCCTCCCAGCCGAAGTACAGCAGCAGGTAGTTGTCGGCGAGGACGAGCAGCAGCATCGCCGCGACGAACAGGTTGAGGTAGCCGAAGAAGCGGCGGCGCCGCTCGTCGTGCTCCATGTAGCCGATGGAGTAGATGTGGATGAGCGTGCCCACGCCGGAGATCAGCAGGACGAAGGTCATCGACAGCTGGTCCAGCTGGAACGCCATGTCCGCCTGGAAGCCCTCGACCGGGATCCAGGTGTACAGGCGCTGGTACATCGTCCGGTCGTCGGCGGTGCGCCCCAGCATGTCGATGAACAGGGCCACGCCGATGCCGAAGGAGACGGCGGCGAACAGGGTGCCGAGCCAGTGCCCGGCCTTGTCGAGGCGCCGGCCGCCGCAGAGCAGCACCACCGCTCCGAGCAGGGGCGCCGCGATCAGCAGCGCAATCAGATTCTCCACTGTGTGAACGCCCCTTACAGCTTCATCAGGCTGGCGTCGTCGACCGAGGCCGAGTGGCGGGTACGGAAGAGCGACACGATGATCGCGAGGCCCACCACGACCTCCGCGGCGGCGACGACCATCGTGAAGAAGGCGATGATCTGGCCGTCGAGGTTGCCGTGCATCCGGGAGAAGGCCACGAACGCGAGGTTGCAGGCGTTGAGCATCAGCTCGATGCACATGAACAGCACGATCGCGTTCTTCCGGACGAGCACCCCGGCCGCGCCGATGGTGAACAGCAGGGCCGCCAGGTACAGGTAGTTGACCGGGTTCACTTCGAGGCCTCCTCACGGCCGAGGCGCTCCGCGGAGGCCTGCTCCAGCGCCTTGAGGTCCTCCAGGGCCTGGCCCGACACGTCGCGGACCTGACCGCGGGCCCGCAGGGTCTTGCTGACGGTCAGCTCGGACGGGGTGCCGTCCGGGAGCAGACCGGCGACGTCGACGGCGTTGTGCCGGGCGTAGACGCCGGGCGCCGGGAGCGGCGGGAGCTGTACGCCCTCGCGCACCCGCTTCTCGGCGAGTTCGCGCTGGGTGGCGGCCCGCTCGGTGCGCTCGCGGTGGGTGAGCACCATCGCGCCGACGGCCGCCGTGATCAGCAGGGCGCCGGTGATCTCGAAGGCGAAGATGTAACGGGTGAAGATCAGCTCGGCCAGGCCCTGGACGTGCCCGGCGGAGTTCACCCGGCCGAGCCCGTTGAAGTGGGTGAGCCCGGCGTTGGCGATGCCGGCGATCAGCAGGATGCCGAAGCCGAGCCCGCACAGGACGGCGAGCCAGCGCTGCCCCTTGAGGGTCTCCTTCAGCGAGTCCGCCGCCGTGACGCCGACGAGCATGACCACGAAGAGGAAGAGCATCATGATGGCGCCGGTGTAGACGATGACCTGGACGACGCCCAGGAAGTACGCCCCGTTGGCGAGGTAGAACACCGCCAGGATGATCATCGTCCCGGCGAGGCAGAGGGCGCTGTGGACGGCCTTCTTCATCAGGACCGTGCACAGCGCGCCGATGACGGCGACGGTGCCCAGCACCCAGAACTGCACGGCCTCGCCCGTGGAGGTGAGGGTGGCGCCGGAGGCGGCGAGGGCGCTCATGCCTGCACCTCCTCGGCGGAACCGGCGGAGCCGGTGGAGTCCGCGGCGTCGGCGGCCGTCTCACCCTTGGAGACCGCCACCTGCCGGACCGTCCCCGGGGCGGCGCCCGTCACCAGCCCCCGGTAGTAGTCCTGCTCGTCCGTCCCCGGGAAGATCGAGTGCGGGGTCTCCACCATGCCCTCGGTCAGACCCGCGAGGAGCTGCTCCTTGGTGTAGATCAGCGCCTCGCGGCTGGAGTCGGCGAGTTCGAACTCGTTCGTCATCGTCAGCGCCCGGGTGGGGCAGGCCTCGATGCACAGCCCGCACAGGATGCAGCGGGCGTAGTTGATCTGGTAGACGCGACCGTAGCGCTCGCCCGGGGAGTAGCGCTCCTCCTCGGTGTTGTCCGCGCCCTCCACGTAGATCGCGTCGGCGGGACAGGCCCAGGCGCACAGCTCGCACCCGATGCACTTCTCCAGACCGTCGGGGTGGCGGTTGAGCTGGTGCCGTCCGTGGAAGCGCGGAGCGGTGGTCTTCTCCTGCTCCGGGTACTGCTCGGTGAGGCGCTTCTTGAACATGGCCTTGAAGGTCACGCCGAACCCGGCCACCGGGTTCTGCCACTTTTCATCGGACACGTCTCAACCCTCCTCTCGGTCACTGTCGGGGTTCGCCCCGCCGCTGACGATCAGCTCCCGCTCCGCGCGGGGCCGCCGGCGCGGTACGGGCGCCAGGTGCTGGCCGGGCTTGGGCGGTACGGGGAACCCGCCCGCCATCGGGTCGAAGGCCCCGGCCGCCTCGGCCTCGCCGGCCTCCTCGGCCGCCGCCTTCTCCCGCTTGTCGCGGAAGAGGTCCGCGACGAAGGAGAGCAGCAGGATCGCGACGACCGCCCCGCCCACGTAGAGGACGATCTCGCTGAAGTCGTAGCGCTCGTTGCGCAGCGCCCGGACGGTGGCGACCAGCATCAGCCACACCACGGAGACCGGGATCAGCACCTTCCAGCCGAGCTTCATCAGCTGGTCGTAGCGCACGCGCGGCAGCGTGCCGCGCAGCCAGATGAAGAAGAACAGCAGCAGCTGCACCTTGATGACGAACCAGAGCATCGGCCACCAGCCGTGGTTCGCGCCCTCCCAGAAGTGACTGATCGGGTACGGGGCCCGCCAGCCGCCCAGGAAGAGGGTGACCGAGACCGCCGAGACGGTGACCATGTTGACGTACTCGGCCAGCATGAACAGCGCGAACTTGATGGAGGAGTACTCGGTGTTGAAACCGCCGACCAGGTCGCCCTCGGACTCCGGCATGTCGAAGGGGGCGCGGTTGGTCTCGCCGACCATCGTGATCACGTAGATGATGAAGGACACCGGCAGCAGCACGATGTACCAGCGGTCCGCCTGTGCCTCCACGATCGCCGAGGTCGACATCGACCCGGAGTAGAGGAACACCGAGGCGAAGGCCGCGCCCATCGCGATCTCGTACGAGATCATCTGGGCGCAGGAGCGCAGGCCGCCGAGGAGCGGGTACGTGGAGCCGGAGGACCAGCCCGCCAGCACGATGCCGTAGATGCCGACGGAGGCCACGGCGAGGACGTAGAGCATCGCGATGGGCAGGTCGGTCAGCTGCATCGTGGTGCGCTGCCCGAAGATGGAGACCTGGTCGTCGGCCGGGCCGAAGGGGATCACCGCGATGGCCATGAAGGCCGGGATCGCCGCGATGATCGGGGCCAGGACGTAGACCACCTTGTCGGCCCGCTTGACGATGAGGTCTTCCTTCAGCATCAGCTTGACCCCGTCGGCGAGCGACTGGAGCATGCCCCAGGGCCCGTGCCGGTTGGGGCCGATGCGCAGCTGCATCCAGGCGACGACCTTGCGCTCCCACACGATGGAGAAGAGCACGGTCACCATCAGGAAGGCGAAGCAGAACACCGCCTTGATGAGGACCAGCCACCAGACGTCCCTGCCGAACAGGGAGAGGTCTTCGGCAGCGAGCTGTACCGCGTTCACGCGCCCACCTCCGCATCGGGGTCGCTGCTGTCGGCCGCCTTCGCCGGGCCGATCCGCACGAGGGTGCCCGGACGGGCGCCGGTGTCGGCGAGGACGCCTCGGCCGGTGGAGTTCAGCGGGAGCCAGACCACCCGGTCGGGCATCTCGGTGACCTTCAGCGGGAGTTCCACCGAGCCCGCCGGTCCGGTGACGGCGAGGACGTCCCCGTCCTTGACGCCGGTCTCGGCGGCCGTGGCGGCCGACAGCCGGGCGTTCGCCTCGTGCCGGGTGCCGGCCAGGGCGTCGTCGCCCTCCTGGAGCAGGCCCCGGTCCAGCAGCAGCCGGTGGCCCGCGAGGACCGCCTCGCCCGCGCCGGGACGGGGCGGCGGCTCGGTGGCGGTGGACTGCTCCGCCGCGAGCTCCCCCTCCCAGGGGCCGAGCCGCTCCAGCTCGCGCCGTACGGCGTGTACGTCGGGCAGCGCGATCGGCCGGTCGGCCGCGTCGGCCAGCATGTGCAGCACGCGGGCGTCGGCGGGGGCGAGCCGGCGGGTCATCTGGTCGGGCTTGAGGGCGGCCTCGAACGGCCGGACCCGGCCCTCCCAGTTGATGAACGTGCCGGTCTTCTCGGCGACGGCGGCGACCGGCAGGACCACGTCCGCATGGTCGGTGACCTCGCCGGGCCGCAGTTCCAGGGAGACCACGAAGGCCTCCTCCAGGGCGGTCTTCGCCCGCTGCGGGTCCGGCAGGTCGGCGAGCTCGACGCCCGCGACCAGCAGGGCGGACAGCTCGCGGGTGGCGGCCGCCTCCACGATCTGCCCGGTGTCCCGGCCGTAGCGGTGCGGGAGTTCGTCCAGCCCCCAGGCCGTGGCGACCTCGTCGCGGGCCCGCGGATCGGTGGCCGGGCGGCCGCCCGGCAGCAGGGACGGCAGCGCGCCCGCCTCGACGGCGGCCCGCTCCCCGGCCCGGCGCGGGATCCACACCAGCCGGGCCCCGGTCGCCGTAGCGGCCCGTACGGCGGCGGTCAGCGCGCCGGGCACGCCCGCCAGCCGCTCCCCGACCACGAGGACCGAGCCGGGCTTGCGCAGCGCCTCGGCGGCCTCGGCGCCGCCGGCCTCCAGTCCGGTCCGGGTCGCGAGGGCCTCCAGCCACTCGGGCTCGGTGCCGGGGGCGGCGGCCAGCAGGGTGCCGCCCGCCTTGGCGAGGCCGCGGGTGGCGAAGGGCGCCAGGGCGAAGGTCCGCTGCTTGTTGCGGCGGTGGGCCTTGCGTAGCCGCAGGAAGACCCCGGGGGCCTCCTCCTCGGCCTCGATCCCGGCGAGCAGCACGGTGGGCGCCGCCTCCAGGGAGGCGTACGTGACGCCCGTGCCGTCGAGGTCCTTGCCGGTGCCCGCCACGGTGGCGGCCAGGAAGTCGGCCTCCTCCGCGCTGTGCACCCGGGCCCGGAAGTCGATGTCGTTGGTGTCGAGCACGACCCGGGCGAACTTGGCGTACGCGTAGGCGTCCTCGACGGTGAGCCGGCCTCCGGTCAGCACCCCGGCCCGGCCGCGCGCGGCGGCCAGTCCCTTCGCGGCGGCCTCCAGGGCCTCCGGCCAGCTCGCCGGGGCGAGGACGCCGTCGGCGCCGCGCACCAGCGGGGTGGTCAGCCGGTCCGGGCGCTGCGCGTAGCGGAACCCGAAGCGGCCCTTGTCGCAGATCCACTCCTCGTTGACCTCGGGGTCCTCGGCGGCGAGGCGGCGCATCACCTTGCCGCGCCGGTGGTCGGTCCGGGTCGCGCAGCCGCCCGCGCAGTGCTCGCACACGCTCGGGGAGGAGACGAGGTCGAAGGGGCGGGAGCGGAAGCGGTAGGCGGCCGAGGTGAGGGCGCCGACGGGGCAGATCTGGATGGTGTTGCCGGAGAAGTACGACTGGAAGGGGTCGCCCTCGCCGATGCCGACCTGCTGGAGCGCGCCGCGTTCCAGCAGCTCGATCATGGGGTCGCCGGCGATCTCGTTGGAGAAGCGGGTGCAGCGCGCGCACAGCACGCACCGCTCGCGGTCCAGGAGCACCTGCGTGGAGATCGGGACGGGCTTCTCGTAGGTGCGCTTGTGGCCCTCGAAGCGGGATTCGGCGTTGCCGTGGGACATCGCCTGGTTCTGCAGGGGGCATTCGCCGCCCTTGTCGCAGACGGGGCAGTCCAACGGGTGGTTGATGAGGAGGAGCTCCATCACCCCGCGCTGGGCCTTGTCGGCGACCGGGGAGGTCAGCTGGGTCTTGACGACCATGCCGTCGGTGCAGGTGATCGTGCAGGAGGCCATCGGCTTGCGCTGGCCCTCGACCTCGACGATGCACTGGCGGCAGGCGCCGGCCGGGGAGAGGAGGGGGTGGTCGCAGAACCGGGGGATCTCGATGCCGAGCTGTTCGGCGGCCCGGATGACGAGGGTGCCCTTGGGGACCGACAGTTCGAGCCCGTCGATGGTCAGGGACACGGAATCGGGGGGCACGGCGGCCTCTCCGCCACCGGTCGGAGCATTCGTGGTGACGGTCATGCGTTCACCTCCGTGTCAGCCCAGAGGGTCGACTTCCTGGGGTCGAAGGGGCAGCCCTTGCCCGTGATGTGCTGTTCGTACTCGGCGCGGAAGTACTTCAGCGAGGAGAAGATGGGGCTGGCGGCGCCGTCGCCGAGGGCGCAGAAGGACTTGCCGTTGATGTTGTCGGCGATGTCGTTCAGCTTGTCGAGGTCGGACATGACGCCCTTGCCGGCCTCGATGTCGCGCAGCAGCTGGACGAGCCAGTACGTGCCCTCGCGGCAGGGCGTGCACTTGCCGCAGGACTCGTGGGCGTAGAACTCGGTCCAGCGGGTGACGGCACGCACCACGCAGGTGGTCTCGTCGAAGCACTGGAGGGCCTTGGTGCCGAGCATGGAGCCGGCCGCGCCGACGCCCTCGTAGTCCAGGGGCACGTCGAGGTGCTCGTCGGTGAACATGGGGGTGGAGGAGCCGCCGGGGGTCCAGAACTTCAGCCGGTGGCCGGGGCGCATGCCGCCGCTCATGTCGAGGAGCTGGCGCAGGGTGATGCCGAGGGGGGCCTCGTACTGGCCGGGGCCGGCGACGTGCCCGGACAGCGAATAGAGCGTGAAGCCGGGGGACTTCTCCGTCCCCATCGCCTTGAACCAGTCCTTGCCCTTGTTCAGGATCGCGGGAACCGAGGCGATGGATTCGACGTTGTTGACGACAGTGGGGCACGCGTAGAGCCCCTCGACCGCGGGGAAGGGGGGACGCAGCCGGGGCTGACCGCGCCGGCCTTCGAGGGAGTCGAGCAGTGCCGTCTCCTCGCCGCAGATGTACGCGCCCGCTCCCGCGTGCACGGTGATGTCGAGGTTGCGTCCGCTGCCGTCGATGTCCTTGCCGAGGTACCCGGCCGCGTACGCCTCGCGCACGGCCTCGTGCAGGCGCCGCAGCACGGGGACGGTTTCGCCGCGCAGGTAGATGAAGGCGTGCTCCGACCGGATCGCGTAACAGGCGATGATCATTCCCTCGATGAGGGAGTGCGGGTTGGCGAAGAGGAGGGGGATGTCCTTGCAGGTTCCCGGCTCCGACTCGTCCGCGTTCACGACGAGGTAGTGCGGCTTGCCGTCGCCCTGCGGGATGAACTGCCACTTCATTCCGGTGGGGAAGCCCGCGCCGCCGCGTCCGCGCAGTCCGGAGTCCTTGACGTAGGCGATCACCTCGTCCGGGGTCATCGCGAGCGCCTTGCGCAGGCCCTCGTACCCCTCGTGGCGCCGGTAGGTCTCCAGCGTCCACGACTCGGGCTCGTCCCAGAACGCAGACAGGACGGGCGCGAGGAGCTTCTCCGGGCTGGTGCCTCCCCCAGCCTCCGGCTGGGAGGTGCCCCCGTGCCTTTCCTTCGGAGTCGACACGCTCATCACTCCCCTCCCTCTGTGGTGGCCTCGCCGCGCGCCTCGCCGCGGGGGTGCACGACCGGGGCGTGCGGGGGTTCGCCGCGGGCGATGCGCAGTCCGATCAGGGAGGCGGGGCCGGCGCCGCCGCTCGCGGCCACCGCGCCCTCGCGCTCGTCCGGGAAGCCCGCCAGGATCCGGGCGGTCTCCTTGTACGTGCACAGCGGCGCGCCCCGGGTCGGTTCGACGGGGCGGCCGGCCAGCAGGTCGTCGACGAGGGCCTTGGCGGATGCGGGGGTCTGGTTGTCGAAGAACTCCCAGTTGACCATCACCACGGGGGCGTAGTCGCAGGCCGCGTTGCACTCGATGTGCTCCAGCGTCACCTTGCCGTCGGGGGTGGTCTCGTTGTTGCCGACCCCCAGGTGCTGCTTGAGCTCGTCGAAGATGGCGTCGCCGCCCATGACGGCGCACAGGGTGTTGGTGCAGACGCCGACCTGGTAGTCCCCGGAGGGCTTGCGCCTGTACATCGTGTAGAAGGTGGCGACCGCGGTGACCTCGGCGGTGGTCAGGCCCAGCACCTCGGCGCAGAAGCGGATGCCGGTGCGCGAGACGTGGCCCTCCTCGGACTGCGTCAGGTGCAGCAGCGGCAGCAGCGCGGAGCGGCTGTCGGGGTAGCGGGCGATGACCTCGGCGGCGTCGGCCTCCAGCCGGGCGCGTACGTCGGCCGGGAAGTCGGGGGCCGGAAGCTGGGGCATCCCCAGACTCACCCCTTGACCGGTCGGATTGGCTGTCATCGGTCGACGCCTCCCATCACGGGGTCGATGGAGGCGACGGCGACGATGACGTCGGCGACCTGGCCGCCTTCGCACATCGCGGCCATGGCCTGCAGGTTGGTGAAGGACGGGTCGCGGAAGTGGACCCGGTAGGGGCGGGTTCCGCCGTCGGAGACGACGTGCACGCCGAGCTCGCCCTTGGGGGACTCGACGGCGGCGTACACCTGTCCGGCCGGTACCCGGAAGCCCTCGGTGACGAGCTTGAAGTGGTGGATGAGGGCCTCCATGGAGGTGCCCATGATGTTCTTGATGTGGTCGAGGGAGTTGCCGAGGCCGTCGGGCCCCATCGCGAGCTGAGCGGGCCAGGCGATCTTCTTGTCCGCGACCATGACCGGGCCGGGCTCCAGCCGGTCCAGGCACTGCTCGACGATCCGCAGGGACTGGCGCATCTCCTCCAGGCGGACCAGGAAGCGTCCGTAGGAGTCGCAGCTCTCGGTGGTGGGGACGTCGAACTCGTAGGTGTCGTAGCCGCAGTACGGGTCCGACTTGCGCAGGTCGTGCGGAAGCCCGGCGGAGCGCAGGATCGGGCCGGTGGCGCCCAGCGCCATGCAGCCGGTGAGGTCGAGGTAGCCGACGTCCTGCATGCGGGCCTTGAAGATGGGGTTGCCGGTGGCGAGCTTGTCGTACTCCGGCAGGTTCTTCTTCATGGTCTTCACGAACTCGCGCAGCTGGTCGACCGCGCCGGGGGGCAGGTCCTGGGCGAGGCCGCCGGGGCGGACGAAGGCGTGGTTCATGCGCAGGCCGGTGATCAGCTCGAAGACGTCGAGGATCAGCTCGCGGTCCCGGAACCCGTAGATCATGATCGTGGTCGCGCCCAGCTCCATGCCGCCGGTGGCGATGCACACCAGGTGGGAGGAGAGCCGGTTGAGCTCCATCAGCAGGACGCGGATGACGGTGGCGCGGTCCGGGATCTGGTCGGTGATGCCGAGGAGCTTCTCGACGCCGAGGCAGTACGCCGTCTCGTTGAAGAACGGCGTCAGGTAGTCCATGCGCGTGACGAAGGTGGTGCCCTGCGTCCAGTTGCGGAATTCGAGGTTCTTCTCGATGCCGGTGTGCAGGTAGCCGATGCCGCAGCGGGCCTCGGTGACCGTCTCGCCGTCGATCTCCAGGATCAGCCGGAGCACCCCGTGGGTGGAGGGGTGCTGGGGGCCCATGTTGACGACGATGCGCTCGTCGTCCGCGCGGGCCGCCGACTGGACGATCTCGTCCCAGTCGCCGCCGGTGACGGTGTAGACGGTGCCCTCGGTGGTCTCGCGGGAGGACGCGTGGTTCGAGGTGTTGGACATCAACTGTACGACCTCCGCTGGTCGGGAGCCGGGATCTGGGCGCCCTTGTACTCGACGGCGATGCCGCCGAGCGGGTAGTCCTTGCGCTGGGGGAAGCCCTGCCAGTCGTCCGGCATCATGATCCGCGTGAGGGCCGGGTGGCCGTCGAAGACGATGCCGAAGAAGTCGTAGGCCTCGCGCTCGTGCCAGTCGTTGGTCGGGTACACCGCGACCAGGGACGGGACGTGCGGGTCGGCGTCGGGGACCGACACCTCCAGGCGGACGATCCTGCCGTGGGTGAGCGAGCGCAGGTGGTAGACGGCGTGCAGCTCGCGGCCCTTGTCGCCGGGGAAGTTGACCCCGCTGACGCCGGTGCAGAGCTCGAAGCGCAGCGCCGGGTCGTCGCGCAGGGTGGAGGCCACCCGTACGAGGTGCTCGCGGGCGATGTGGAAGGTGAGCTCGCCGCGGTCCACCACCGTCCTCTCGATGGCGTGGGCGGGAAGCAGGTCCTGCTCCTCCAGGGCGCCTTCGAGCTCGTCGGCCACCTCGTCGAAGTAGGACCCGTAGGGGCGCGCTGACGCCCCGGGCAGGGCCACGGTGCGGACGAGGCCGCTGTAGCCGCTGGTGTCGCCGCCGCCCCCGTTCGCCCCGAACATGCCCTTGCGCACGCCGATCACCTCGGGCCCGGCCGAGGTGCGGGGAGCGGGGACGTTGTTGCCGTTCTCGACGGCCGGGTCGTCGCTCACCGGAGGAGCCCCTTCATCTCGATGGTGGGGAGGGCCTTGAGGGCCGCCTCCTCCGCCTCGCGCGCCGCCTCTTCCCGGTTCACGCCGAGCTTGGAGCCCTGGATCTTCTGGTGGAGCTTGAGGATCGCGTCCAACAGCATCTCGGGGCGGGGCGGGCAGCCGGGGAGGTAGATGTCCACCGGGACGATGTGGTCGACGCCCTGGACGATCGCGTAATTGTTGAACATTCCGCCCGAAGAGGCGCAAACACCCATGGAGATGACCCACTTGGGGGCGGGCATCTGGTCGTACACCTGGCGCAGCACCGGCGCCATCTTCTGACTGACCCGTCCGGCGACGATCATCAGGTCGGCCTGGCGCGGGGAGCCGCGGAAGACCTCCATGCCGAAGCGGGCCAGGTCGTAGCGGCCGGCTCCGGTGGTCATCATCTCGATGGCGCAGCACGCCAGGCCGAAGGTGGCCGGGAAGACGGATGACTTGCGCACCCAGCCCGCGGCCTGTTCGACGGTGGTCAGCAGGAAGCCGCTCGGCAGCTTCTCTTCCAGTCCCATGGAAAATTCAGCCCCTCAGTCCCATTCCAGGCCGCCGCGGCGCCAGACGTAGGCGTAGGCGACGAAGACGGTGAGCACGAAGAGGAGCATCTCGACGAGCCCGAAGATCCCCAGGGAGTCGAAGGTGACGGCCCAGGGGTAGAGGAAGACGATCTCGATGTCGAAGACGATGAAGAGCATCGCCGTCAGGTAGTACTTGATGGGGAAGCGACCGCCCCCGGCGGGCATCGGGGTGGGTTCGATGCCGCACTCGTAGGCTTCAAGCTTCGCCCGGTTGTACCGTTTTGGGCCGATCAGCGTGGCCATGACCACGGAGAAGATCGCAAACCCTGCGCCGATGGCGCCGAGCACGAGGATGGGTGCGTACGCATTCACGCTCCTCGCTCCTTCCAGTCGTCCTTGACCGTTGGACCGCTGCGCCGGCGACGGGTGAGCTCCACCTCGTGAAGATCGCCCCGGGAGCCGGGGGACCGCATGTGAGGCAGTTCACAAGCCGGGCTGGTGCGCATCTTATGCCTGCCGGTCTGTGATCTGCGACACGGGTAACAACACCGAGTTTGTGATCTCCACCACCTGACGAACGATCATGAAGCTCGCCGAGGGGTGATCTTCGTACGCAAGGCATCCACATGATCACCAAAGGTGACATCCGGGCCCGTCATCCCAGGTGAAAGGCGTGTCGCCCTATCAAATGATGTCCGGCGCAGGCAAATTGGCCCTCCTTCCATCCAGGTGGTAAGGGAACCCGCGCCCCCCGGTCGGGGGGTCCGGGGGTACGGGAGTGGACGCGGTGGCCGAGAGTCGACGCCGGGGGGAAGGGAGGGTCGATGCTGTGCATCCGTTCACGAACCGCACGGCAAGTTCACGGTCGGATCACGGACCGGCCACGGCGCCCTCACGACGGGAGGTAACTGTGACCTGCACCACACCGGATCGAGACCGCGAAAAGAGGGCTTGGCCATCTGTGCGGGTCGATGGTAGGCAGTGGATCAATTCGGACTAATTGCTGAAACCCCATGATCACAGCCTTGTGAGGGTGTGTCCGTTTCGCCCGTTACGGCGTCAATAAGCATCGCGACGCGCCCGGTTCGCGGCCCGATTCCGCAACTGTGGCGCAGACCACGTTTCTTGAAGGAAACCCGGCACCCCTGATAGCGGTTGTCCCATGTCCCACACCGCTCACATACCCAGCCACCGGAAGCCGCGCCGTAGCGCCTCGAAGCTCGCGGTTCGCGCCGGAGTTGCCGGTGGCGTCCTCAGCACCCTCGCCATGGCCGGCACCGCGAGCGCGACCCCTTCGTCCCCCGAGCCCGTGGCCGAGACGACGCTCGAAATGCCGGTCCTCGACCTGAACCTGGGCGCCGAGGTCTCCAGCGCGGTCGCCACCGCCGCCGAGAACACCCGCGTCGCCGCCGTAGAGGCCGCCGTGACCGGCGAGCTGAACACCCAGGAGGAGAGCGCCCGTACGGGTGCCGCCGCCGAGGCGAAGCAGGCCAAGGAAGACGCCACCAAGGCCGCCGAGCAGAAGGCCAAGCAGGAGGCCGACCGCAAGGCCGACGCCGAGCGCGCCACCCGCGGCGCCGGCCGCACCTCGCTCACCAACGCCTCCGCGTCGGACGACAGCGGCTTCACCTCCAACGGCTCGGGCAGCGGCTCCGCCAGCACCGGTTCCTCCTCCAAGGCCACCGGTTCCGCCGCCGCCATCGTGAACTTCGCCCGCGCCCAGATCGGCAAGGCGTACGTCATGGGCGCCACCGGCTCCTCCGCGTACGACTGCTCGGGCCTCGTCCAGGCCGCCTACCGCCAGGCGGGCATCTCCCTGGACCGCACCTCCCAGGACCAGTCGCTGGCCGGCAGCTCGGTCTCGCTGAGCAACCTGCAGCCCGGCGACATCCTCTACTGGGGCCCCAAGGGCAGCGCCTACCACGTCGCCATCTACGTGGGCGGCGGCAAGTTCGTCGGCGCGCAGAACCCCAGCACCGGCATCGTCGAGCGCAACCTCAGCTACGACATGCCGACGGGCGCCGTCCGCGTCCTCTGATCCTTCCGGTCGCCACGAGGGTCGGCACTCCCCCGCTCGGGGGCGGAGTGCCGGCCCTCCGGCACGCCCCGGCGCGGCCGCCCGCGCACCCCGGTCGGTGACGCGGTACCCAAGCCTCCGGGGCCCTGAGAAGATGGGCGGGCGCCGGACCGAGACCTGGAGGTGGTGACCCGGTGAGCAGACGGTCCTACGAGGACCACGGCACCGGCGACGACCCCACCGCCGTCCCGGCCGCCGCCGGGCTCGCCTTCCTCGCCGTCGGCGGCTGGCTGTTGACCACCGCCCGCCCCTGGCAGAAACCGGGGCATCCCCTCACCCTGGCCCTCGGCTGGACCCTGTCGGGCGCCCTGCTGGTGTCCGGACTGATCCTGCTGACCCGCTGCGTACGCACGGTGCACGACGTCCAGGACGCCCCCGAGGGCCCCGGAAACGACTGAGCCGCCCCCTGGAGACCGGGAGACGGCCCGGCGGCGCCGGAGGCAGCGGCATTACGTTCTGGGCATGAGACCCATGTCGCTGGCGCAATCGTTGATCAAGGAAGTCAAGGAGCGCGCCGGCAAGAGCGGCTTCTCCTCCGTTGTGGCCGAAGCCCTGGAGGAGTGGCTCGCCGCGCAGAAGCTCCACGAGGTCGTGGCTGCCGACCACAATGCGTTCGGCCCCGTCTCCGCGGAAGCGCGACGGCAGGCGGAACAGGAGTGTTGAGCAACCGCCTCAAAGTCGAGCCCAAGAGCGAGGGCACTCTCGTTCCGGACGCCCAGGCGACGTTCGGTTTGCGTCTCAGCCTCACGCCCCCTCATAGCCGATGCTGAACCCGAGACGCGGCACGCCCTCGTCGTCGGCATCAACGCCCAATCGGTCTGCGACCCTCGACACGAGGTAGAGACCGCGCCCCGACTCGTCGCGCCATGGCGGCTCAGGGTGTGGCACCCGAGGCAGCCACCCCGGAGGGCCGTCGTCCACCCACACAGTGACGTTGTCCGTTCCAAAGGACACGTCCACCGCGATGTGGGCCGCGCGCGTGTGCCGGTAGGCGTTCGTCACCACCTCGGACACGCACAGACGGAGCTGATCGGCGATGTCCTCGTGCCCGAACGCGATCACCAGTGTGGTTACCAGGTCACGAACGACTTTCGGCGTCGTCGCGGTGCGAGGCGCAACGAATCTGTAGCTACCGCCCATGTCCGGCGGGGGTGCGGGGGGTAAGGAAATGGTCGTCATTTCGTCTCCCAACGCGGTCGGGCGCGCGTCGCTTGCTGCGCGTGGCAATGGCCGCCCCCGGGGCGACGACGCGTCAAGACACGTGTCAGCGGCTGCACTTCGCGGACCAGCTACGTGCGACGCGGCGCTGCCGAAACCACAGGGTAAAAGGTTGGACCGGTACAAGCCTGTACCCCTAAGAGGGTTCCGGGTGGACCCATGACGCCGCAACCGGCAAACTCAGGTAGGACAAGGGGAAGGGACACATGCCGCCGAGGGACAATCCGACCGCCCGACAGATCCGCTTGGGCTCTGAGCTGCGGAAGCTGCGCGAGCGCGCCGGCATGACCGCGCGAGATGCCGGCGGCTTGCTCTCCACCGATGCCGCCAGGATCAGCAATATCGAGGCTGGCCGACTCGGGATCAGCGACGAACGCGTTCGACGGCTGTCCACGTTCTACCAATCCGACGACGAGGCCCTCCTCGCCGCGTTGTGCACCATCGCGACCGAACGCAGAGGGACGCACTGGTGGGACGGCTACCGCGGCATCCTGGCCCCCGGCTTTCTGGACATCGCGGAACTCGAACACCACGCAACCTCCCTGCGATGCCTCCAGCCCATGACGTTCCCCGGCGTCTTGCAGACCGAGGACTACGCACGGGCACTGTTCGCAGGCGTCATCCCGCAAGTTCCGACGGAGGAAGTGGACGCCCGAGTCGAGCACCGCATGAAGCGCCGCGCGATTTTCGACCGCGAGACACCGCCGCAGTTCGAAGCGATCGTGCACGAGGCCGCATTGCGGATGCGGGTGGGCGGCCGGAAGGTAGCTCGCGATCAACTCGACTACCTGCTGCAAGCATCCGAGCAGGAATGGATCACGCTCCGCGTGATCCCCTTCGCGGCCGATGACTTCATCGAGGTCACACAAACCGTGATGTACGCAACCGGCACGGTTCCACAGCTCGACACTGTTCACATCGACACGCCTTTCGGCGGTCGCTTCCTGGACACGGCCGCAGACCTCGACCGGTATCGAGCCCTGTTCACATTCGCCGAGCGGACTTCACTCGACCCCGACGAGTCGCGGAGCTTCATTCACCACATCGCAAGAGAACTGTGAGAGATACAGGGATGAACAGCGAATTCAACTGGCAGAAGTCGAGCTTCTCCGGTGGCGGTGGCGAGCAGTGCCTCCACGTCGCCAAGCACGCGGGCGAGATCCTGCTGTGCGAGAGCGACGACCCGGCAAGCATCATCACCACGTCACCCGAGAAGCTCGCCGCGTTCATCGCCGGCGTGAAGGCGGGCGAGTTCGACCACTTCGTCAACTAGCCCCCGACCCTCGGCGCCGTACGCGCCCGCGCCCCCCGCCTGACCAGGGCGGGGGGTTTGCATATGCCAGTCTGCATGTTTATACCGGTCCACACTTGCAGATCGATCATTTGTAGCGCTACGGTCTCACTGCGTCACCACGACGGTGCGGTTGACCGCTCGAACCACGCCTGACATCGCCTAACTCTGCTCATTGCGCTTGCCCTTGGACAGCTTCCCCTGGGGTTGCATCCGCTCCGCCGTTCCAACACTGGTCCAGAGGAACCCCGCCAAGAAGCCGCGACAGGGAGGTACGCATGCGGGTGTTTCGCCGCCACGTGGCGACTCTCGGTCCAACCTTGCAACTTTCAGACAGCCATGAGCACGCGGTTCGCACGGGTACTGAGATTCGAGCGAGCGGGTGAACGCAAGCCGCCGCCCTGTAGCGCGGCGAAGCAACCGGCTTCACGATCATTCTGCGGGACGGGACGTGTGCCGAGTGGCGGGTTCGGCCCGTCCGGTTTCTCCCGCTCACCCCGCGCATCCCGCCAGCTATGAGGTTCAACCACAGAACCATGACGGGAATCGAGCACATGAGTATCACGATCACCACGGAACATCCCGGCTGGCACCAGACCCCGTCCGGCGATCCAGTACGCGTCGTCGAGCACCTGGGCGCCACATGGCTCGCCCACTGGGAGCGTAAGCGCGCGCACCTGCTGCTGCACCCCTCAACGCCGACGCGGACGAGCAGCCCCCGGTCGCCTACACGTCCGCAGTCGACCTGCCCACGGCCGCCGAGGGGGTGCTGCTCCTCGACACGTTGGTGTCCCTCGGCACGGTGGCAAGGCTGAGGAACCCCTCCCTCTGGGACGCGATCACGACCGCCCTGCTGCGGCACTCCGCGACTGCCACACAGGCACGAAAGCGTCACCACGCCTACTACACCGCGTATGGCCGCACCTTCGACACTCCGTCCGGCCCCCTATCCGTGGCCCCGGTAATGATGGCCCGCACGCACGACCGCCCCCCGCACGGCCCCTTCGAACTGCTACCGGGCGAGCAGCGGAAGAGCAGGATCGATCCCGCCCTGCTCGACGACTGGTCCGCTCGATTCGTCGCACAGCTCGCCGCCCCCTCAGCCGAGCGGCTCGGCGCAGGGTACGAGCAGATCCTGCTCGACGTCGCCACGGGATCGCAGGCCCGCACGCAGGTGGCCGAGGACGGCGACGGATGGACCGTGATTCAGCGCGGCCCGCTCAAGCTGTGGAACGCAGTCGAGGACGGCGTCGCCATCTGGCAGAGCCACGGCTCGCCCCACCTGTCCGAGTTCGGCATGACGATCGCGCCAGACGCCCAACGCGTATGGCTCAGCTCTGACAACGGGCCGAGCTGGACCCTGCCCGTCTAACAGCGGCCCCTACGACACCGCCCGCCGGCGCAGTACGCGCGCGGCGGGCGACCTCATATCCACGGCTCGAAAGGACTCACGCCGTAGGCTGTAGCACCGCAGACCAGCGGATGTACCGCCATCCCGGTTGACCTATCAGGCCTTCGGGGCGACCTTCGAGAGGCCGTTGATGATGCGGTCCATGGCGTCGCCGCCCGTCGGGTCGGTCAGGTTCGCGAGCATCTTCAGCGTGAACCGCATCAGCACCGGGTGCGTCAGACCGCGCTGCGCGGCGAGCCTCATCACCGTCGGGTTGCCGATCAGCTTCACGAAGGCGCGGCCCAGCGTGTAGTAGCCGCCGTACGTCTCCTTCAGCACCTTCGGGTAACCGTGCAGCGCCAGTTCGCGCTGCGCCGGGGTGGCCCGCGCGTGCGCCTGCACGATCACCTCGGCGGCGATCTGCCCGGACTCCATCGCGTAGGCGATGCCCTCGCCGTTGAACGGGTTGACGAGCCCGCCCGCGTCACCGACCAGCAGCAGGCCCTCGGTGTAGTGCGGCTGACGGTTGAACGCCATCGGCAGGGCCGCGCCGCGGATCGGCTGCGTCATGTTCTCCGGGGTGTAGCCCCAGTCCTCCGGCATCGACGCGCACCAGGCCTTGAGGACCTCGCGCCAGTCCAGCTCCTTGAACGCGGAGGAGGAGTTGAGGATGCCGAGGCCGACGTTGGAGGTGCCGTCGCCCATGCCGAAGATCCAGCCGTAGCCGGGCAGCAGCCGGTCCTGCGGGCCGCGCCGGTCCCACAGCTCCAGCCAGGACTCCAGGTAGTCGTCGTCGTGGCGGGGGGAAGTGAAGTAGGTGCGTACGGCCACGCCCATCGGACGGTCCTCGCGCCGGTGCAGGCCCATCGCGAGCGACAGTCGCGAGGAGTTGCCGTCCGCCGCGACCACGAGCGGGGCGTGGAAGGTGACCGGGGTCTTCTCCTCGCCCAGCTTGGCCTGCACGCCCGTGATGTGCCCGGTACGGGGGTCGCGGACGGGCTCGCCGACGTTGCAGCGCTCGTACAGCCGGGCGCCGGCCTTCTGCGCCTGGCGGGCCAGGATCTCGTCGAAGTCGTCACGCTTGCGGACGAGTCCGTAGTCCGGGTACGAGGCCAGTTCCGGCCAGTCCAGCTGGAGCCGCTGCCCGCCGCCGATGATGCGCAGACCCTTGTTCCGGAGCCAGCCGGCCTCTTCGGAGATGTCGATGCCCATCGACACCAGCTGCTTCGTCGCCCGCGGGGTCAGACCGTCGCCGCAGACCTTCTCGCGCGGGAACGCCGTCTTCTCCAGCAGCAGGACGTCCAGCCCTGCCTGGGCGAGGTGGTAGGCGGTCGTGGAGCCGGCGGGCCCGGCCCCGACGACGATCACATCCGCGGAGTGTTCGGAGAGGGGCTCGGTCACTGCGGGGTCTCCCGAAGGCTCGATAAGGGGTGCCCAACGGCACGGGACATGACGCAGTCTATGCAGCGAGAGAGATCGCGATCCCGAAGGGCTGCCCCGATGACCACCTCACCGACCCGGCCACTCCCCGACGTCACGCTGCGCGTGCCGACGGACGAGGACGCGCACGCCTGGCACCACGTCTTCGACGACCCCGACGTGATGGAGTTCCTCGGCGGCCCGGCCGAACTGTCCCACTACGAGGAGATCACCGCCCGGCAGCGGATGCACGACGCGCAGCTCGGGTACTGCCTGTGGACGCTCCTGGACGGCGAGGGCGAGGTCCTCGGCTTCACGGGGGCGCAGCCGTGGCCGGCGGCGAAGGCGTGGGGCCCGGTCGGCGAGATCGAAATCGGCTGGCGGCTCGGGCGCGGGGCGTGGGGCCAGGGCTACGCGTACGCCGCGGCGCTGGCGACGCTGGAGCGGGTGCGGGAGGCGGGGGTGCCGAAGGTGGTGGCGATGATCGACGATGCGAACGTCCGCTCGGCGGCGGTGGCGGAGCGACTGGGCATGACGCTGGCCGAGACCTTCCCCCTGCCGGGGGGTCGGCGGCTGGGGCGCCGCTACGAGCTCTCGCTCGCGGCGGGGTAGGGGGCCCTGCCGATTCCCCCCGGGGGCGGGTTCCGGTCCCCTGCCGGGGACGAGCCGTGTACCGGGCAGGGCCGGGTGTGGGTGCAGGTGCGGTGCCGCCCGCGGCTGGGTTGCCGCTGCGCGGCGCTGTCCCCTACCCACCCTTCCCCCATCCCCCAGACTCCGTCCGGGGGGACCCCCAGCCGGGCTTCGCCCGGACCCTTCGGGGGCTCCGCCCCCGGACCCCCGCGCCTCAAACGCCGGCGAGGCTGGATGTACCTGGCGGCGGCTGGATTGCCCGCAGGGCAATTCCAGCCCCGCCGGCGCTTGAGGCGGGAACGGTGGACTGGGGGTCCCCCCGGACGGAGTCTGGGGGGATGGGTAGGGGAACAGCTTCGCGCAGCGGCACGCACCCGCACACGACGGCCGCACACCGGCCACGGGCAGCGGCCCCGCCCAGCTGGCCGCCGGACGGAGTCCGGCGCAGCGGCGCGAAGCCGGAGAGGCCCGCCAGGGCCGAGCCGCGCGAGCGGCGCGTCGGAAATGGGCCCGGCGCAGCGCGGCGAAGCCCGGGAAGCGCGCCGGCGCCGAGCCGTGCGAGCGGCGCATCAAAAAATGGACAGGCCCGTCAGGGTCGTGAAGCGGTCGAGGGCCGCGACGCCCGCGACCGAGTTGCCCTGGGCGTCGAGCCCCGGGCTCCAGACGGCCAGGCTGCACCGGCCCGGGACGACCGCGACGATGCCGCCGCCGACCCCGCTCTTGCCCGGCAGCCCGACCCGGTACGCGAACTCGCCCGCCGCGTCGTACGTCCCGCAGGTCAGCATCACCGCGTTGATCTGCTTCGCCTCGCTGCGCGACAGGAGCCGGGAGCCGTCCGCTCGCAGCCCGTGCCGGGCCAGGAAGCCGCCCGCCAGGGCGAGGTCGGCGCAGCTCATCTCGATGGAGCACTGCCAGAAGTAGTGGTCCAGCAGCGCCGGTACGGGGTTGTCGATGTTGCCGTAGGAGGCCATGAAGTGCGCGACGGCCGCGTTGCGGTCACCGTGCTCGTGCTCCGAGGCGGCCACCTCCGCGTCGAAGCCGATGTCCGGGTTGCCGCTCTCCTGGCGGAGGAAGTCCAGGAGTTCGCTGCTCGCGTCGCCGGTCAGGGTCTGCAGCCGGTCGGTGACGACGAGCGCCCCCGCGTTGATGAACGGGTTGCGGGGGATGCCGTTCTCGTACTCCAGCTGGACCAGGGAGTTGAACGGGTTGCCGGAGGGCTCCCGGCCGACCCGCTCCCACAGGCTGTCGCCGCCCTCAGCGAGCGCCAGGGCGAGCGCGAAGACCTTGGTGACGGACTGGGCGGAGAAGGGGACACGCCAGTCCCCCGCCCCGTAGACGTTGCCGTCCAGGTCGGCGAGCGCCATCCCGAACTGCCCGGGGTTCACGGACGCCAGTGCCGGGATGTACTCGGCGGGGGTGCCGCTGCCCACCAGCGGGGCGACGTCGGCCGCGACCCGCTCCAGCAGCGCCGCGTAGTCGAAGGGCCGGGTCTCCACCGTGCGCTACTCCTTGACCCCGCGGTGCAGCGCCACGATGCCGCCGCTCAGGTTGCGCCACGCGACCCGGCCCCAGCCGGCCTTCTGCAGCAGGGCGGCCAGCGCGGGCTGGTCGGGCCACTCGCGGATGGACTCGGCGAGGTACACGTACGCGTCGGGGTTGGAGGAGACCGCGCGGGCCACCGGCGGCAGCGCCCGCATCAGGTACTCGGTGTAGACCGTCCGGAAGGGCGCCCAGGTCGGCTGCGAGAACTCGCAGATCACGACCTGTCCGCCGGGCTTGGTCACCCGGTACAGCTCGCGCAGTGCGGCGTCGGTGTCCTGGACGTTGCGCAGCCCGAAGGAGATCGTCACGGTGTCGAAGACGTCGTCCTTGAACGGCAGCTTCGTCGCGTCGCCCGCCGTCAGCGGCAGCCACGGGTTGCGCTTCTTGCCCTCGCGCAGCATGCCGAGGGAGAAGTCGCAGGGCACGACGTAGGCGCCGGTCGCGGCGAAGGGCAGCGAGGAGGTCGCGGTTCCGGCGGCCAGGTCGAGCACCTGCTGGCCGGGGCGGGCGGCGACCGCCTTGGCGACCTCCTTGCGCCACAGCCGGGCCTGGCCGAGGGACAGGACGTCGTTGGTGAGGTCGTAGTTGGCGGCCACACCGTCGAACATGGAGGCGACTTCGTGCGGCTGCTTGTCCAGGGAAGCCCTTGTCACTGGCGTTGGCCCCTCGGTGCTCGGTGGATCTGCGGTTCGGCGGGTACGGGCCCATCCTCTCAGGCCCCCGCCCCGGGTCCGGCCCCGCCCTGGATCCGGCGCGGCCACAGTCCTGCCGGGCACACTGGACGGACATACCGAACAAAGGGTTTCAGGATGCCGACAGGCCAGACACTCAGCGCGGGACGGATCGAGCGGCGCAGGCGGCTGCGCCGCACGGTCCTGTGGGCGGCGGCGTTAGCCGCCCTGTCGGTCGCCGCCTACCGGCTCGGGCCGGCGCAGGACCGCCCCGCCGGCGAACGCCCCGCCGACGCACGCCCCCCGGCGCGGTCCGGCCACAAGGACACCGAGGGCGCCGAGGGAACCGCCCAGGGGCCCGGTACCTCCCCCTCCGTGGGGTTCACGGCCTCCTCGGCCGGCGGGAAGGCCCAGGGCGAGGGGCCGGCGCTGCGCTGGCGGGTGGAGGTGGAGAACGGCAGCGGGGTCGACCCGGACGGCGCGGCCCGGGCCGTCGAGGCGATCCTCGGGGACCGGCGCGGCTGGATACGCGACCCCGCGTACGGCTTCCGGCTGGCCGGGCGCGGGGAACCCGTGGACTTCGTCGTCAAGATCGCCACCCCCGGGACCACCGACCGGCTGTGCGAGGTGGTCACGCCGGAGCTCGTCGGGGAGACGAACTGCCGGGTCGGCCACACCGTCGTGGTGAACCTCAAGCGCTGGCAGGAGGGTTCGCCCCAGTTCAGCGGATCCCCGCAGGAGTACCGGGCACTGATCGTCAACCACGAGGTGGGCCACGAACTCGGCCACGAGCACGAGACCTGCCCGCGCCCCGGAGCGCCCGCCCCTGCGATGATGCAGCAGATCAAGGGCCTGCTCGGCTGTACCTCGAACGCCTGGCCCTACTCCGCCGACGGCACCTACCTGGCCGGACCCCGCGTCCCCTGAGGACGGATCAGCGGCGGCGGTGCAGCAGCCGGCCCGCGATGACGGTGGCCACGCAGGTGCCCGCGCCCCGCTCGGGCAGCTCCGCCGGCCCGGCGACGGCGAACACCGCGAAACGGGCCGCCGTGCCCTCACGCAGCTCCCCGTGGAAGGCCTCCTGCGGCGTGCGGAGCCCCGCGAACGGGTCGAGGGACGGCGTGCCCCCGTACGGGACGGGAGGCACGACGGTGAGGCCCGAGCGGACCACCGCGGTGCGCACCGAGGGGATCGTGAACCGCCCGGCCACCGCGACGACCCCGCGCGCGAGCAGCTTCTGCGTGCCGCGCCGGGCGCTGTGGCCCCAGCGGACCTCGGTCATCCCCAGGGCCGCGAGCGCCTCGGCGCCGGTGATCGGGCCGTTGCCGAGCTCGGTGGTCTCGGAGGGGTCGTCGGGGTAGTACGTCCCCTCCAGCAGGACGTCCGCCCCGCGGGCCAGCAGCCCCGGGGTGAGCACCCCGGGCCAGCGCCGGACCCGGGCGTGCGGGACGGCCGCGCCGAGTTCCTCGTACGGGCCGACGCGGACGATCCGGTCGCCCTCGACCAGGACCGCGCCGCCCTCGACGGGTGCGGATCCCGGTCCGGCGACGAGCATCTCGGCGGTGTGCAGCGTCAGCATCGGCGGGCGTCAGTTCGTGGAGATGAGCTTCAGCTCGGGGTGCGCGGTGCCGCCCTCGATCGCGGTCGAGGAGATGTGCGAGACGACGCGGTCGTCGACGGGGTCGTTGGCCGGGTCGTCGTGCACCAGCAGGTGCTCGTACGTCGTCGCGCGCTGCGCGGGGACGCGGCCCGCCTTGCGGATCAGGTCGATGATCTCCTGGCGGTTCGAGCGGTGCTTGGCACCGGCCGAGGAGACGACGTTCTCCTCCAGCATGATCGAACCGAGGTCGTCGGCGCCGTAGTGCAGCGAGAGCTGGCCCGCCTCCTTGCCGACGGTCAGCCAGGAGCCCTGGATGTGGGCGATGTTGTCGAGGAAGAGCCGCGCGATCGCGATCATGCGCAGGTACTCGAAGACGGTCGCCTGGGTCCGGCCCTTGAGGTGGTTGTTCTCGGGCTGGTACGTGTACGGGATGAAGGCGCGGAAGCCGCCCGTGCGGTCCTGCGTGTCACGGATCATCGCGATGTGCTCGATGCGCTCGGCATTGGTCTCGCCGGTGCCCATCAGCATGGTGGAGGTGGACTCCACGCCCAGCCCGTGGGCGAGCTCCATGATCTCCAGCCAGCGCTCGCCGGACTCCTTGAGCGGGGCGATCGCCTTGCGCGGCCGCTCCGGCAGCAGCTCGGCGCCGGCGCCCGCGAAGGAGTCGAGGCCCGCTGCGTGGATCCGCTTGATGGCCTCTTCGGCGCTGACGCCGGAGATGCGGGCCATGTGGTCCACCTCGGACGCGCCGAGGGAGTGGATCACCAGCTGCGGGAACGCCTTCTTGATGGCGGAGAAGTGCTCCTCGTAGTACTCCACGCCGTAGTCCGGGTGGTGCCCGCCCTGGAACATGACCTGGGTGCCGCCCAGTTCGACGGTCTCCGCGCAGCGGCGCAGGATGTCGTCGAGGTCGCGCGACCAGCCCTTCTTCGTGTCCTTGGGGGCCGCGTAGAAGGCACAGAACTTGCACGCCGTGACGCACACGTTCGTGTAGTTGATGTTGCGCTCGATGATGTACGTCGCGATGTGCTCCGTGCCGGCGTAGCGCAGCCGGCGCGCGGCGTCGGCGGCCTGGCCGAGCGCGTGCAGCGGGGCGTGCCGGTAGAGGTCGAGTGCCTCTTCCTTGGTGATCCGGCCCCCTGCGGCGGCACGGTCGAGGACAGACTGGAGAGCGGCCTGGTCGGTCACCGGTGCGTCACCTTTCGGCGGTGTGTCAAGGGGTTCGGACCGATCCAGCCTACGCCAGGGGCGGTGCCGGGCTCCTCCAGGGGGCGCGGACCCGCGTCAGGGGCTGCGGGTGAGGTCGCCCTCGGGGTTTCCGGCCGCCTTGTCGCCCGACTTGTAGTGCAGCGAGCCAATGGGGTTGAGGGTGAACCGCTCGTCGGCGGAGCCCCCGGCGCAGATGCCCGGGGCCGGGTTGGGGCCGCCCGCGGTGTCCAGGACCAGGGAGCGGTCGGTGGCGGAGGAGAGCTTCCAGTCGCCGCTGCAGTCGGTGCCGAGGATCGGCATGACGGACTTGTCCCGGGCGACGACCTCGCCGACCCTGCCGCCGCGGATGGTGATCTCGAACTCGGTGGTGGCCCCGAGGTTGGTGGTGACGGTGCCCTTCCAGGTGCCGATGAGTTCCTTGGGGACGTCGTTGCGGGCCCCCTTGGGCGGGACCGACGCGGAGGCCGAGGGGGAAGACGGGGCGGAGCCCGTGGCGTCCGGTGCCGAGGAGGCCGGGGGCCTGCCCGCCGCCGCTTCCCGGGTGCCCCCCAGCCCCGGCAGCAGCCCCGTCGTGTACAGCCCGCCGGACAGCGCCACCGCCACGGCCGCCGCACCGAGCACCAGGGTGCAGCTGAAGCGGCGGCCCGCCAGGCTGAGGCTCGCCCGGCGTCCGCCGGGACCGGCCGTCCGCTGCCCCGGCACCGCCGCGCCGGGGTGCGGGGTCGCGCCGCCCGCCGTCTCGGTGGGGACCCCGTACATGCCGCCGGGCGCGCCGAAGGAACCGTACGGACCCGCCGGGGCGGAGTACGGCGCGCCCCCCGGGACCCGCCCGCCGTAGGACGGATCGGGGGTGCCGAAGCCGACGCCCACGGGCCCCCCGAAGGAGCCCGCCGTGAACGGCACCGGCCCGGAGCCGGAGCCCGGACCGGCCCCGGAGCCCGCCCCGGAACCGGCCGCGGAGCCCGCGAACGCCCCGCCCGCACCCGGCCCCGCCGCTCCCCCGCCACCGCTCTCGGAGGCATCGGCGTCCAGGTCCAGCAGGGCCACCGCCGCCCGGCTCGCCTCCTCCACCAGCGGCCCCGGCAGCCACCCCCGGCCACCGCCCGGGGCCCAGCCCAGGGCCGCCACGAGCGCCTCGGGCGCCGGGCGCCGCTCCGCCGCCTTCTCCAGGCAGGACCCGATCAGGTCGCGCAGCTCCCCGGCGGGGACCCCGTCCAGCTCCGGCGGCTCGTGGACCACCTTGTAGAGGAGGGTCGCGGAGTTGTCCCCGGTGAACGGCGGCCGCCCGGTCGCCGCGAAGGCCAGCACCGCGCCCAGCGAGAACACGTCCGAGGCACCGGTGACGCCCTTGCCCAGGATCTGCTCCGGCGACATGTACCCGGGCGAACCGATGGACACCCCGGTGGAGGTCAGCGAGGCCGTCCCGTCCGAGGCCCGAGCGATCCCGAAGTCGATCAGCCGCGGCCCGTCGAGGGTCAGCATCACGTTCGACGGCTTCACGTCCCGGTGGACGAGTCCCAGCGCGTGCACCGCCACCAGCGCCCGGGCCAGTCCCGCACCCGCCGCCCGCACCGACGCCTCCGGCAGCGGACCGTGCCCGGCCACCGCCCGGTCCAGCGAGGGCCCCGCCACGTACCCGGTCGCCACCCACGGCACGGCCGCCTCCGGATCGGCGTCCAGCACGGGCGCCGTCCACTCGCCGCCCACCCGCCGCGCGGCCTCCACCTCGCGGCGGAAGCGGGCGCGGAACTCCTCGTCGGCGGCGAAGTGCGGGTGCACGATCTTGACGGCGACGGTCCGGCCGCCCGCGCTGCGCCCCAGGTAGACCCGGCCCATCCCGCCGGCGCCGAGCCGGCCCAGCAGCCGGTACGCGCCGATGTCCCGGGGCTCCCCGGCTTCGAGCGGCTGCATGACGTCCCCGTCCCCCGTCCCCCGGTGTGTGGTGTCCCTGTATCCCCCGGGGAATCGCATCGGGTACAGGCCGCGGCCGGCGTCGCGTCCGATCCGGCCTCCGGCGGCGCCTGCCGCACCCGAGCAGGCTACTCCCCAACTCGATCCGCCCATCTGCGTCTTCGCCGGGCCCGTACGACCGCCCGCCGGGCGCCGCGGGCATCACGGTGACCGGCGCGCCCGGTGCTGCGCGTCTTCGCCGTGACGGCGGGTGTCCGTGGGACGGTCGTGGCGGCGGACGGCGGCGGTCCGCGGACGGCGGCGGCGCGCGGCGAGGGGTTCGGCCCCCGGGGCCGACGGACGGACGGGACGGGTGCCATGGCGGGATCGGCTGCTCCGGGAGCTCCAGGACGCGCGCCGACGGCGCGGAGCGTTCTCGCCCCGCTGGCGTTGGCGCAGTTCATCTGCAGCTTCGCGGGCTCGAACATGAACGTGATGATCAACGACATCAGCGAGGACCTGGACACCACGGTCCAGGGCGTCCAGATCGCCATCACGATCTTCCTGCTCGTGATGGCCGCGCTGATGATCCCGGGCGGGAAGCTGACCGACAAGTGGGGCCGCAAGCGCTGCCTGATGGCGGGTCTGGTGGTGTACGGGGTGGGGGCGGTGCTCAGCGCGGTCGCGCCGGGGCTGGGGGTGCTGATCCTCGGGAACTCGATCCTGGAGGGGGTGGGGACCGCCCTGCTGATCCCGCCGGTGTACATCCTCACCACGCTGCTGTTCACCGACACGGCGTCCCGGGCGCGCGCGTTCGGCACGATCATGGCGATGGGCGGGGTCGGAGCGGCCGCCGGCCCGCTGATCGGCGGACTGATCACCAGCGCGATCAGCTGGCGGGCGGCGTTCGTGTTCCAGGCGCTGGTGATCGTGGTGATCGTGGTGCTGAGCCGCAAGATCGCCGATCCGCTGCCGCCCGACCCGGCGCGCCCCTTCGACACGGTCGGGGCGGTGCTGTCGGCGGCGGGCCTGGTGCTGCTGGTGACCGGCATCCTCGCGGTGGACAACAACGGCTGGCTGGCGCTGGGCCTGCTGGTGGCCGGCGCCCTGGTACTGACCGGGTTCTTCGCCTGGGTCCGGGCCCGCGAGCGCGCAGGCCGGGAGGCCCTGCTGTCGACCGGCCTGTTCCGCAACCGCACCTCCAACCTCGGCCTGGTCACCCAGAACACGCAGTGGCTGATGCTGATGGGCGTCTCGTTCACCGTCGCCGCCTACCTCCAGGTGGTGCGCGGCTACGACGCGATCCAGACCGGCGTGATCTTCACCGCCGCGACGCTGGGCATCCTCGCCTCGTCGCTGGCCGCCGAGAGGCTGGCACGGCGGCATGCGCAGCGCACCCTGATCATGACCGGCTTCGTCGTGACGATCGCGGGCGTCGCCGTGCTGCTGGCCCTGGTCGCGTGGACGCCCGGGGTCTGGGCCTTCGCCCCGGGGCTGCTGCTGATCGGGCTGGGCCTGGGCGTGATGCTCACCCCGTCGGTGAACGTGGTCCAGTCGTGCTTCCCCGAGTCGCGGCAGGGTGAGATCTCGGGGGTCTCGCGCAGCATCTCCAACCTCGGCTCCTCGCTGGGGACCGCGGTCACGGGCACGATCCTGGTCGCGGGGCTCAGTACGGGTGCCTACGCGGCGGCGATGGCGGTCCTCGGGCTGATCGGCCTGGTGGGGCTGGCGGCCGCGGCGCTGCTGCCGCGCGGGCCCCGGTAGGCGCCCAGGGTCAGCGGGAGCAGCGTTCGGCGCGGTCGAGTTCCTCGTCGAGGGCGAGGGCCGCGTCGATCAGGGACAGGTGGGTGAAGGCCTGCGGGAAGTTGCCGAGCTGTTCGCCGGAGGGGCCGATCTCCTCGGCGAACAGGCCCACGTGGTTGGCGTAGGTGAGCATCTTGTCGAAGGCGTACCGGGCCTGTTCGAGGCGTCCGGCGCGGGCGAGGGCCTCCACGTAGAGGAACGTGCACAGGTTGAAGGTGCCCTCGGAGCCGCGCAGGCCGTCGGGGGAGGCGGAGGGGTCGTAGCGGTAGACGAGGCTGTCGCTGACGAGCTCGGTGTCCATGGCGTCGAGGGTGCTCAGCCAGTCGGGGTCGTTGGGGGTCAGGAAGCCGACCTTGGGCATGAGGAGCAGGGACGCGTCGAGGACGTCGGTGTCGTAGTGCTGGACGAAGGCGCGGCGCTCGGCGCTCCAGCCGCGGTCGATGATCTGTGCGAAGACGGCGTCGCGGGCGTCCTGCCAGCGGGCGATGTCGCCGGGGCGGGAGCGGGTGGTGGCGAGCCGGACGGAGCGGTCGAAGGCGACCCAGGTCATCAGGCGGCTGTAGGTGAAGTTCTGGCGGCCCCCGCGGGTCTCCCATATGCCCTCGTCGGGGCGGTCCCAGTGGTCGGTGAGCCAGTCGACGACCCGGGCGAAGGCCTGCCAGCCGCGGACGCCGCCGATGTCCTCGGCCTGGGCGAGGGCGTAGGCGGCCTCGCCGTAGATGTCGAGCTGGATCTGGTCGGCGGCGGCGTTGCCGGCCCGCACGGGCGCGGAGCGCCGGTAGCCCTCCAGATGGGTGAGCACTTCCTCGGTGAGGTGGGGCTCGCCGTCGACGCGGTACATGATCTGCAGCGGTTCGCCCGACTCGGTGGCTCCGGCGTCCAGGCGGGCGCGCAGCCAGCGGCGGAAGGCGTCGGCCTCCGCGGTGAAGCCGAGGTCGATCAGGGCCCGTACGGACAGCGAGCCGTCGCGGACCCAGGTGTAGCGGTAGTCCCAGTTGCGCTCCCCGCCGACCTGTTCCGGCAGCCCCATGGTGGCGGCGGCGATGGGAGCGCCGGTCGGGGCGTAGGTGAGGAGTTTGAGGGTGATGGCCGACCGGGCGACCATCTCGTGCCAGCGGCCCCGGTAGCGGGAGGACCGCAGCCAGTTCCGCCAGAACGCGGAGCAGGCCTCGAAGTCGGCGAGGACCGTGTCGACGGTGGGCGGCGGGCCGCCGGGCCGGCCGCTGAGCCCGGCCGGCCCGCCGCTCTCGCTGGTGAGGACGAACGCGGCACGTTCCCCGGCGTGCAGGGTGAACCGGGCGGAGACGTCGGTGCCCTCCTCGTGCAGGTCGACGGGGGCGGTGGCCTGCAGGTGCAGGTCGGTGCCGGGGCCGCGGAACAGGACGGATCCGTCGTCGAGGCGCTTGAGGTCGTGCGGGGCCCGGCCGTAGTCGAAGCGGGGCCGGCACACCAGCTCGAACGGCAGACTGCCGCGCACCACCCGCGCGGCACGGACCAGCCGGTGCCGGGCCGACGGCGTCGGGGAGGTGTCGGGCGGCATGAAGTCGACGACCTCGCCGACCCCGCCCGGTGCCATGAAGCGGGTGATGAGCACGGCGGTGTCGGGCAGGTAGAGCTGGCGGACGGTGGCGTCGCCGCCGACGTCGGCGCGCAGGCGGCAGTATCCTCCGCGGTCGCTGTCGAGCAGCGAGGCGAACAGGCTGGGGGAGTCGAACCTCGGAGTGCACCACCAGTCGACGGTGCTGTCGGCGGCGATCAGCGCCGCGGTCTGCAGGTCGCCGACGATTCCGTGATCGGCGATCGCTGGGTAGTCGCTCACAGCGCCTCCTAGGCCACGGGCTCCGGCCGGGGCCGGTGCGGGGCCGTGCAGGATCCGTGCGGTGGGCCGACGGCCGCGCCGCGCCGTGACGTACGCGCCGCCCGCGCTCACCGCCACCGTGGGGGCGGGCGTCCTGGCCACGTCTGCCCATCATCGCCGTACCTCGGATCCGCGGCCACTCACGGGCGCCGCGGTCAGCGGCGGTCAGCCGCGGTCAGCCGCGGTCCCAGGGGCCTCCCCGGGCTCCGGACCGGCCGGGGCCACCGGGCACAGCGGGCGCAGGCCGTCCTCGTCCGCGGACAACCGGAATCCCCCGCGCGGCGGGGCGCCGGGCACGGCCGGTGCGATGGACACGGGCGGAACCATGCCCTCCCCCGGCCGCCGCGGAACACGGATCGCGTACGGCCCCTCGCCGCGCCGGGAGGCGCGCACGGCGCTCCGCAGCGTCCGGCCGACGGTGAACCGGGTGATCTCTTCCCGGTACACCGATTCAATCGGTTCGGCCGGCCGGTTCCCGCCGAATGCCATGGGGTCCCCCGCCCCTCGTTCGCATTCCGCTTCGGTGGGACGAGAATACGAAAGGGGAACGAATTCCCGGCAAACGGAACAATCACCGGTTTGGCGGCACCGGAGATCACCCGGATAAGACCGTCACCGCTCCGGGACGGACGCCTTCAGCAGCTCTACGGCGACATCCGTCGGGTACCCGGTGTCGGCTCCCGTTCGGCGCGCGAATTCCCGTACGCCGGCCAGCTGCTCCGGGCCGAAGCGGAAGTCGAGGGTGGTGAAGTACCGCTCCAGCAGCTCGGCGTCGAAGGCCTCCCAGCGGGCCGCCTGGTCGGCCACCTTGGTCACCTCTTCGAGGGAGAGGTCACGGGAGGCGAGGAAGGCCTCGTGGACCTCACGGACCACCTCCGGCTCACGGGCGAGGTAGTCCTTGCGGGCCGCCCAGACGGCGAAGACGAACGGCAGTCCCGTCCAGTCCTTCCACATCTGCCCGAGGTCGTGCACGGTCAGGCCGAGCCGGGGGGCGTCGTGCAGCGAGGCGCGCAGCGCGGCGTCGCCGATCAGCACCGCCGCCTCGGCCTCCTGCATCATCAGCCCCAGGTCAGGGGGGCAGGAGTAGTAGTCGGGGCGGACCCCGTACTGCTCGGCGAGCAGCAGCTGGGCGAGGCGTACGGAGGTGCGCGAGGTCGATCCGAGGGCGACCCGGGCACCGTCCAGCTGCTCCAGGGGGACCTGCGAGACGATCACGCAGGACATGACGGGGCCGTCGCAGCCGACCGCGAGGTCGGGGAAGGCGACGAGCTCGTCGGCGTTGCGGAGGAACTCCACGAGGGTGATCGGGGCGATGTCCAGTTCACCCCGCACGAGGCGCTCACTGAGCTTCTCGGGGGTGTCCTTGGTCAGGTCCATGTCCAGCAGCGTGCCGGTTCTGGCCAGCCCCCAGTAGAGGGGGAGGCAGTTCAGGAACTGGATGTGGCCGACACGGGGCCGGCTGCGATAGACGTCCACATCGCGAGACTAGCCCCCGGCCCTCCGTCAGCGATCAGGCGGGTCTCAAACGTCCGGGTGACGTGATCTTTCCCTCTGGTCTCGCCCCGAGGGTGCGTGCTAGGCTCCACGCAAGTTGCAGTTTGGTTTCCCTTGCAGTACGAGGCCTGCGGAGCATGTAACCCGCAGGCTTTTGTAGTTTTCAGACTTCTTAGCAGGTTCTGGAGCAGGGCGACCCTTTGGCCCATAGGAGGGCTCATGGCTACCGGAACCGTGAAGTGGTTCAACGCTGAAAAGGGCTTCGGCTTCATCGCCCAGGACGGCGGCGGCCCGGATGTCTTCGTCCACTACTCCGCGATCAACGCCTCTGGCTTCCGCTCCCTCGAGGAGAACCAGCAGGTGAACTTCGACGTCACGCAGGGTCCGAAGGGCCCGCAGGCGGAGAACGTCACCCCGGCCTAGTCGCCTGGCCGGCCGGATCGCGGCTGGATTAAGCAGTACCCAAGGAGCCCTGTCTCCCCCGCCAGGCGGGGGAGACAGGGCTCCTGCCTTTGTCCTCCGGCGGTTGCGGGGGGAACGGCCGTGGGGGGGGGGGGGGGGGGGCGGGGGGGGGGGGCGGGGGCGGGG